>NZ_JBDKSX010000084.1:0-26365 GCF_039680435.1 Mizugakiibacter sp.
GCACGGCGCAGCCGCGGTATCAGTCCTAGTCGTCGCGATCGCGCCCGGCCGGCATTACGTCGTCGTCCACGCGCACGCGGATGCGCGTGCCCGGGTCGTAGTCGAGCCGGCGGCGGAACTGTTCGCCCTCGTAGAGGTAGGTGACTTCGTAGGCGCTGGCTTCGCCGGCGACCTCGCGGCACTCGCGCCGATAGCCTTCGCGCGGCGCCTGGTTGGCCGCGATCTCGTGGCCGACCACGCCGCCGACCACCGCGCCGGCGACGGTCGCCGCCTTGCGCCCGTCGCCCTTGCCGACGGTGTTGCCGAGCACGCCGCCGACCACCGCGCCCAGCACGGTGCCGGCGGTGGTGTTCGGCTTTTCCTGCACCGGCACTTCGTAGCAGCGCTCGCGCCGCGCGCCGCCGATCGGCACCACTTCAACCACGCGCGCGTAGTCGTAGTACGGCCCGCGGTCGTGCTTGGCGCGCCGACCGTGTGCCGGCGCCCACGGCGGCGGATCGGCGAGCACGGGAACGGCGGCGCATGCGGCGACGGCCACGGCGAGCGAAATGATGCAACGTTTCATCGAAGTCCCCCTGTTTGCGGCGCGAATCGCCACGACGGCCACGCCGCCGCGCGTCGGCTGCCAAAGTTGCCACGCGCACCGGCGGCGGCGTGTGGCATGGATCACGGATCGCACGTGCGCCGCACCGCACCCGGCACCGGCCGCAGGCGTCCGCCCGCGGCGACGCCGGCCAGCATACCCGCCCGGCGCCGCGCCGGCGGCCCGGCCGCGGAGCCGATGCGGCGGGCCTGCAGGGCCGCGGCGCCGGCGGCTTGACCGCAAGACGCCGTGGGGCAAGGCTATGGACGCGACGGCGCCATTGTAGCCGGCGCCGCCTTCCGCCATGACCGCCCGCCCGAGCGCAGCGCGCGAGGGGTCTGCGCTTTCCGCGCGGACGTGCATGACGACCTCGTTCGCATTCGTCGAAAGGAGGCAGGTCGTGTCCTACCGCACCGAGGAAATCCGCAACGTGGCCTTGGCAGGCCACGCAGGCGCCGGCAAAACCACCCTGTTCGAAGCCCTGCTGCATGCCGGCGGCACCATTCAGACGGCAGGCGCGGTCGAGCGCGGCACGACCGTTTCCGACTTCGATCCGCTGGAACGCGCACGCGGCCATTCGATCGACGCCGCCATCGCCTCGGTCGACCTGCCCGGCTGCCACCTCAACCTGATCGACACGCCCGGCTACGCCGAATTCCGCGGCCCCACGCTGTCGGCGCTGACGGCGGTGGAAACCTGTGCGGTGGTGGTCAACGCCGTCACCGGCATCGAGCACGGCACGCGCCGGCTGATGCACTACGCGAAGCAGCGCCGCCTGGCGCGGCTGCTCGTGATCAACCGCATCGACGCCGAGGGCATCGACCTCGAGCGCCTGGTCGAGGACCTGCGCGCCGAGTTCGGCGCGGAGTGCCTGCCGATCAACCTGCCGGCGCAGGGCGGCGCCGGCGTGGCCGACTGCTTCTTCAGCCCCGCCGGGACGTCCGACTTTTCCACGCCGGCGATCGCGCACCAGCGCATCATCGACCAGGTGGTCGAGATCAACGAGCAGGTGATGGACCGCTACCTCGACGCCGGCGAAAGCGCGCTCAGCGGCGAGGATCTGCACATGGCCTTCGAGCAGTGCCTGCGCGAGGGCCACCTGGTGCCGATCTGCTTCGTCTCCGCGCGCACCGGCGCCGGCGTGAAGGAGCTGCTGCGGCTGGCCGAGCGGCTGCTGCCGAATCCGTGCGAGGGCAACCCGCCGCCGTTCATGCGCGGCAGCGGCAAGGACGCCGTGCCGATCGCCGCCACGCCCGACCCGGCCAAGCACGTGATCGCCGACGTGTTCAAGATCGTCAACGATCCCTTCGTCGGCAAGCTCAGCGTGTTCCGCATCTACCAGGGCACGGTGCGGCGCGACTCGCAGCTCTACGTCGACGACGGCCGCAAGCCGTTCAAGGTCGGCCACCTGTTCAGGCTGAAGGGCAAGGAGCACATCGAGATCGAGCAGGCGCTGCCCGGCGACATCGCCGCGGTCGCCAAGGTCGAGGAGATCCACTTCGACGCCGTGCTGCACGATTCGCACGACGAGGACAGCACCCACCTCGCGCCGCTGGACTTCCCGCAGCCGATGTTCGGCCTCGCCGTCGAGCCGGCGCACAAGGGCCAGGAGCAGAAGCTGGCCACCGCGCTGGCGCGGCTGGGCGAGGAAGACCCCTGCTTCCGCGTCGAGCACAACAAGGAACTGAACGAGACGGTGGTGCGCGGGCTGTCCGACCTGCACCTCAAGCTGATGCTGGAGCGCATGCAGGAGCGCTACGGCGTCGAGGTGAAAACGCGGCCGCCGCGCATCGCCTACCGCGAGACGGTCAGCGCCAGGGCCGAGGGCCACCACCGGCACAAGAAGCAGACCGGCGGCGCCGGCCAGTTCGGCGAGGTGTTCCTGCGCATCGAGCCGCTGCCGCGCGGCGCCGGCTTCGAGTTCGTCGACGAGGTCAAGGGCGGCACCATCCCCAACCAGTTCATCCCGGCGGTGGAGAAAGGCGTGCGCCAGGTGCTCGAGCACGGCGCGCTCGCCGGCTACCAGATGCAGGACGTGCGCGTGATCGTCTACGACGGCAAGTCGCACCCGGTCGACTCCAAGGAAGTCGCCTTCGTCAGCGCCGGCCGCAAGGCGTTCCTCGACGCGATCGGCAAGGCGCGCCCGCAACTGCTGGAGCCGATCGTCAACCTCGAGGTGTCGGTGCCCGACGCGCACATGGGCGACGTCACCGGCGGGCTGGCCGCCAAGCGCGCGCGCATCAACGGCACCGACACGCTGCGCGGCGGCGGGCTGGTGATCAAGGCGCAGGTGCCGCTGGCCGAGGTGGTCGACTACCAGACCGAGCTGAAGTCGATGACCGGCGGCCGCGGCCGCTACGCGATCGAGTTCAGCCACTACGAGCCGGTGCCGCCGCAGCTGCAGAAGCAGCTTGCCGAGGCGTACCGGCCGAAACCGGAAGAGGATTGAGCGCGGCGGGAAACGCGCCGCCGCGCGCGCATCGTCTCGCGTCCGTCGGACGCATGTGAGGAGGTAGCAGCCATGGACATCACGACCCTGATCGTCAACCTGATCGCCGGCCTGGTCGGCGGCAACGCCGTCGGCGCCGCGGCGAAGAGCACCAGCCTCGGCGCGGTCGGCAACTCGGTCGTCGGCGCAATCGGCGGCGCCGGCGCCGGCTGGCTGATGCCGCTGATGGGCGTGCTCGGCAGTGCCGCCGCGCAAGGCGGCGGCACGGACATGGGCGCGCTGATCGGCAACGCCATCGGCGGCGGCGTGGGCGGCGCGGTGCTGACCGCGATCGTCGGCCTGATCAAGAACAAGGTCGCCGCCAAGTGAGCTCCCGCCGGCGGGCCTCGGCCCGCCGGTCCCGGCCGGTTCCGCACGCCGCGGCCGGTATCGTTGATCGCGATCAACATCGCGCGGTTCGACCGCGCCAACGATGCGCAGGAGCGGACACGCGGGAATACCGTCACAGACACCAAGCGGTGCGGCACGCCGTCCGGCATGCAGCGCCGCATCTGTCGCGGGCCCGCGTGTTCGCACCACCCCACGCATGTGGAGGTCGCCATGAACCGATCGATCGTGTTCGCCGCCGTGCTCGGCATGCTTGCGGGCGGCACCGCGCTGGCTCAGCCCGCCACGAAGGCGACGTCCGCGCAGGCCGAGGCTTCGCCAATCTACGGCTGCGAGCTGATGACGCCGCAGGAGCGCATGGACTACCGCGCGCGCATGCACGGCGCCAAGACGGCGCAGGAGCGCGAGGCCATCCGCGTCGAGCATCACAAGCAGATGCAGCAGCGCGCCAAGCAGCGCGGCGTCACCCTGCCCGCCATGCCGGCCGCCGGCCGCTGCCCCGGCATGACGGAACCGGGCGCAGGCAAGGGCATGGGGCCCGGCATGATGGGACCGGGCGCGGGCAAAGGCATGGGCCCCGGCATGATGGGGCCGGCGCGCGGCGCCAGCGCGGCGATGCCGCCGGCCACGGCCACCAGCACGCCCCCGCCCGCCGGCGGCTGACCGCGCACGACCGTTCTTCACGCCGCCTTCGCACCGTTTGTGCTAACGATGGCGGCGGCACCCGCGGCGGGAGGCTTGCCCGCGTGAACGCGATGACGACGACCGATCCGCGCCGACCGCGCCTTCCGGCGCGCCGCGCTGTCGCGATGGCGCGGCGGCCACGCGCATGAGCCGCGCCTTCGTCAAGGAATCCGACGCCTCGACCGAGCTGCCCGAACTGCCGCTCAGTCCGCACCCCAATTACGTCACGCCGCGCGGGCTGGAGCTGCTGAAGGAGCGTCGCGAGCGCGTGCGCGCCGAGACGGAGCGACTGGCCGAGCAGAACGTCGGCGCCGACACGCTGGCGCTGGCGCACGCGCAGCGCGAACTGCGCTGGCTGGATGCGCGCATCGGCAGTGCGCTGCCGGTCGACGCGGCGGCGCAGCCGCCCGGCCGCGTCGCGTTCGGCTGCACGGTGGACGTCGAGGACGCCGACGGCCATCGCGCCAGCTATCGCATCGTCGGCGAAGACGAGGCCGACGCCGCGCACGGCCTGGTCAGTTGGGTTTCGCCGCTGGCGCGCGCCCTGCTCGGCGCGCGCGTCGGCGACGAGGTGATCTGGAAGCGCCCCGCCGGCGACCTGTCCATCGAGGTGCGGGGCATCCGCTGCGGCGACGCGCCCGGTTGAGCCGCCGCCCGTCACCGCCGGAACGTGCGGTCCCGTGATCGAGCACCTGCCCGCCGCCGCTGCCGCGAGGCTGGCCGATGCGCTGGTGCTGGCGCATGCGGGCGTCGTCGCCTTCGTGGTCGCCGGGGAAGCCGCGTTCCTGCTCGGCGGCGGGCGCGGCTGGCGCTGGGTGCGCAACCTGCCGCTGCGCCTCGCGCACCTGGCGCTGACCGGCTTCGTTGCCGCGCAGACCTGGCTGGGCGAGCTGTGCCCGCTGACGCTGTGGGAGCAGGCGCTGCGCCAGCGCGCCGGCGAGGCGACCTACCGCGGCAGCTTCGTCGGCTACTGGCTGGATCGCCTGCTCTACATCGACGCGCCGTGGTGGGCGTTCGTCGTCGCGTACACGGCGTTCCTGGCGCTGGTCGCGCTGACCTGGCGCCGGGTGCCGCCGCGGCGCAGGCCGCACGCGTGAGCCGGCAGCCGCGCCGCGTGCGCGCGGCGATTACGCGGCGCGCTTCCCGCGCTTGGGCTTCAGCATGGTGCCGGCGCAGGTGCGCGCGCCGCAGCGGCACGCCCACAGCGCCTTCAGGCGCGGCGTCTGGCGCACCTCGAGCGTGATGCCGTAGTCGTAGGTCAGCTCCTCGCCGGCGCGGATGTCGCGCAGCGCCTCGATCAGCACGCGGTCGTGGCGCGGATCGCCGTCGGCGGCCTCCTCGACCAGCGCCTGGCAGTTCGGCGCGCAGCCGTGGTTGATCCAGCGCGCGATGTTGCCGCCGACGTTGCCGTCGATGATGTAGCGGTCGTTGAGGGTGAACAGGAAGGTATGGCCGGTCTCGGCGCCGTCGGCGTACAGGCGATCGGCCTGCCGGTGCGTGATGAGGCGGCCGCGGTACACGGCGACGGTGGCGCCGGCCTTGATGTCGGCGACGGCGAACACGCCGTTGCCGTGGATGGGCGAGCGGCGCAGGGCGATCTTGCGGGGCATGACGGCATTCGTGGGAGGAAATCCGCCGATATTGTGCCGCGCCGCGCGTGCGGCGCAAGCGGCTTGATACCGCGCGCGGAAAGTCCACACTCGACGGCCGGTCCCACTTCGCCGGAGTCCCGCCATGAACATCCTGCTCAAACGCACCACCGAAGCCCCCGCGCGCGGCGACGGCGCGCGCGTGCTGGTGGATCGGCTGTGGCCGCGCGGCAAGTCGAAGGAAGCGCTCAAGCTCGACCTGTGGCTGCGCGACGCCGCGCCCAGCACCGAACTGCGCCAGTGGTTCGGCCACGATCCCGCGAAGTGGGCGGAGTTCCGCCGCCGCTATCACGCCGAGCTGGACGCCAACGCCGCCGCGCTGGCGCCGCTGCGCGAGCTGCTCGGCGCGCGCACCGTGACCCTGCTGTTTGCCGCCGCCGACACCGAGCACAACAACGCCGTCGCCCTGCGCGAGTGGCTGCTGCGCGCGCACAAGCACTGACGACGCGGCGCACGCGGGGGTCCGCAGTCTAGAATCGGCACCGGTTCCCCGGAGACGCCCGATGCTGTCGCGATGGCTGGTCCTGCTGCTGGCGCTGGCGCTGGCGCCGTCGGGCGCGCACGCCGAGCCGCCGCTGCTGTTCGCCGCGGCCAGCCTGAAGCCGGCGCTGGACGCGCTCGCCGCCGAGGGCGCGCTGGGCGCGCCGGCGCCGACGCGGGTCTACGCCGCCAGTTCGCAACTGGCGCGGCAGATCGCGCAGGGCGCGCCGGCCTCGGTGTTGGTTTCGGCCGACCGCACCTGGATGGACTATCTCGCCGAACGCAGGCTGATCGCCGCCGACAGCCGCGTCGACCTGCTCGGCAATGCGCTGGTGCTGGTCGCGCCCGCCGGCGCGAAGCTCGCGCTCGAACTGACGCCGGGTGCGGACCTGGTCGGCGCGCTGCGCGGCGGACGGCTCGCCGTGGCCCTGCCCGACGCGGTGCCGGCCGGGCGCTACGCGAAGCAGGCGCTGGCCGCGCTCGGCCTGTGGGACGCCGTCGCGCCGCGCCTCGCGCCGGCGCAGGACGTGCGCGCCGCGCTGAACCTGGTGGTACGCGGCGAGGCGCCGCTCGGCGTCGTCTACCGCTCGGATGCGGTATCGGAGCCGCAGGTGCGCGTGGTCGCCACCTTCCCGCCGGACAGCCACGCGCCGATCGTCTATCCGGCCGCGGTGGTCGCCGCGCACGACGATGCCGCGGCGCGCGCGCTGCTGGCCGCGCTGCGCGCGCCGGCCGCGCAGGCGACGTTCCGCCGCTTCGGCTTCGACGCGCCGCCCGCCCGATGAGCCTGCTTTCCGCCGACGCCGCGCAGGCGCTCGCGCTCAGCCTGCGCGTGGCCGGCGTCGGCATCGCCGCCGGCCTGCCGTTCGCGGTGGCGCTGGCCTGGCTGCTGTCGCGGCGACGCTTTCCGCTGAAGGTGCTGGTGGAGACGCTGGTGTACCTGCCGCTGGTGCTGCCGCCGGTGGTCACCGGCTACGGCCTGCTGCGCCTGTTCGGCCACGCCGGACCGCTCGGCCGCGTGCTGGACGCGCTCGGCATGAGCGTCGCCTTCCGCTGGACCGGCGCGGCGATCGCCGCCGCGGTGATGGGCCTGCCGCTGCTGGTGGTGTCGCTGCGCACCGCCTTCGACCAGGTCGACCGCCGCTACGAGCAGGCTGCGGCAACGCTGGGCGCGCCGCCGTGGCGCATCTTCGCCGGCGTGACGCTGCCGCTGGCGATGCGCGGCCTGATCGCCGGCTGCGTGCTGGCGTTCGCGCGCGCGTTCGGCGAGTTCGGCGCCACCAGCACCTTCGTCTCCAGCATCCCCGGGCAGTCGCGCACGCTGCCGGTGGCGATCTACGAGTTCCTCAACGTGCCCGGCGGCGAAGCGGATGCCGCGCGGCTGGTGTGGGTGGCGGTGGCGGTGGCGTTCGCGGCGACGCTGGGCGCCGCGCTGTTGCAGCGCGGCGGACGGCAGCCATGATCGACATCGACATCGCGCTCGCGCGCGACGGCTTCGTGCTGGAGGCGACGATCGCCTCGCCGGCGCGCGCGCTGGCGCTGTTCGGCCCGTCCGGCAGCGGCAAGACCACCCTGCTGCACGCGCTGGCCGGGCTGCTGGCGCCCGAGCGCGGGCGCATCGCGCTGGACGGCCGCGTGCTGTTCGACCGCGCCGCCGGCGTCAACCTGCCGCCGGCCGCGCGCGGGCTGGGCGTGGTGTTCCAGGACCTGCGCCTGTTCCCGCACCTGTCCGTGCGCGACAACCTGCTGTACGGCGCGCGCCACGCCGGCGCGCGCAGCCGCGTGGCCGAGTTCGACGCGGTGGTCGCGCTGCTCGGCCTGGGCGCGCTGCTGGCGCGGCGGCCGGACTCGCTGTCCGGCGGCGAGGCGCGGCGCACGGCGATCGGCCGCGCGCTGCTGGCGCAGCCGGTGGCGCTGCTGCTGGACGAGCCGCTGTCCGGGCTGCACCGCGAAGCGCGCGCCGAGGTGCTGCACCATCTCGCCGGCTTGAAGCGCGAGCTGCGCGTGCCGACCCTGCTGGTCAGCCACCAGGCCGACGAGGTCGCCGCGCTGGCCGAGGAAGTGGCGCTGATCGAGGACGGCCGCATCACCGCCACGCTGCCGGTGGCGGCATTCCGCGCGCGCTACGCGGCCGCAGCGGGCTGACGCGCGCCGTCGCCGCGGGTACGCTACCATTCAAACGACCGTTCGAGGAGCGCCCATGCAACGGCTGTCCGCTTCGCTACTGCTCGTGTCGCTGTTTGCCGCGCTGCTCGGCGGCTGCGCGCAGACCCACCCGCTGCAGCCGCCGGCGGCGAGCGTGCAGCAGTTGCGCGTCGGCGCCGACGGCGAGTGGGGCATCGTGCTGCGCATCCAGAACCAGAGCTTCGCGGCGATGCACGTGACCAACGTGCGCGTCGAGCTGCGCGTGGCCGCGCAACTGGCCGGCACGCTGGACGCCAGCCCCGCGCTGGACATCCCGCCGCTGTCCGCCGACGTCGTCGAGATGCGCCTCAAGCCCGCCGCCGCGGCCGCCGCCGCGCGGAACGGGCAGAGCGTGGCCTACGCGCTGGCCGGCGAGATGCGCGTCGGCAAGAAGGCCGAACACACCACCACCATGCCGCTGGAGAGCAAGGGCTGGCTGTCGCCGGTGCCCGGGCTGAGCGGCGTCTACCGCTGACGGACATCGCCATGAGCACCTATACCGCACCGCTGGCCGACATGCGCTTCGCGCTGTACGACTTCCTCGGCGCCGAAGCGCTGTACGCACGCCTGCCGGGCTGCGAGTCGGCCACCCGCGACGTGATCGACGCCGTGCTGGACGAGGCCGCCAAGCTGTGCGGGCAGGCGCTGGCGCCGCTGAACGCGGTCGGCGACCAGGAAGGCTGCCGCTACGACAAGGCCACCGCGAGCGTGGCCACGCCCACCGGCTTCAAGCAGGCCTACGACCAGTTCGTCGAAGGCGGCTGGTCGGGGCTGACCGCGCCGGCCGAATTCGGCGGGCAGGGCCTGCCGGAAAGCATGGGCGCGCTGGTCAAGGAGATGATCGACTCGGCCAACCTGGCCTGGGGCACCTACCCGCTGCTGTCGCACGGCGCCACCGAGGCGCTGAAGCAGCACGGCGAGAAGTGGCAGCAGGACGCGTTCCTCAAGCCGATCGTCGAGGGCCGCTGGACCGGCACGATGTGCCTGACCGAGCCGCACTGCGGCACCGACCTCGGCCTGCTGAAGACGCGCGCGGAGCCGGCCGGCGACGGCGTCTACCGCATCAGCGGCACCAAGATCTTCATCACCGCCGGCGAGCACGACTTCACCCAGAACATCGTGCACCTGGTGCTGGCGCGCCTGCCGGACGCGCCGGCCGGCACCAAGGGCATCTCGCTGTTCGTGGTGCCGAAGTTCAAGGTCGCGCGCGACGGCACGATGGGCGCGCGCAACGCGCTCGCCTGCGGCGCGATCGAGCACAAGATGGGCATCAAGGGCTCGGCCACCTGCGTGATGAACTTCGACGGCGCCGAAGGCTACCTGCTCGGCCAGCCGCACCGCGGCCTCGCGGCGATGTTCACCATGATGAACACGGCGCGCCTGGCGGTCGGCCTGCAGGGCCAGGCGCTGATCGAGCGCGCCTACCAGAACGCGCTGGCCTACGCGCGCGAGCGCCTGCAGATGCGCGCGCTGTCCGGTGCCAAGTTTCCCGACAAGCCGGCCGATCCGCTGATCGTGCATCCCGACGTGCGCCGCATGCTGCTGACGCAGAAGGCGTTCTCGGAAGGCGGCCGCGCGCTGGGCGTGTACGCCTACGCGCTGGTCGACATCCAGCACCACGGCGCCGACGAGGCCGAGCGCAAGCGCGCCGACGAGCTGGTTTCGTTCCTCACCCCGATCGTCAAGGGCGTGCTGACCGAGGCCGCGGTCGAGTGCACCAACCACGCGCTGCAGATCTACGGCGGCCACGGTTACATCGCCGAGAACGGCATGGAGCAGTTCGCCCGCGACGCGCGCATCACCACGATCTACGAGGGCACCACGCAGATCCAGGCGCTCGACCTGCTCGGGCGCAAGGTCATGCAGCAGCAGGGCGTCGGCCTGCGCCACTTCATGGAGGAGATCAGCGCGTTCTGCCAGGCGCACGCCCGGAACGACGCGCTGGTCGAGTTCATCGGCCCGCTGGCGGTGGCGACCAAGGAGTTGGGCGACCTGACCATGGCGCTGGGCAAGCGCGCGATCGCCGATCCCGAGGAGGTCGGCGCGGCCGCGGTCGATTATCTTTTCTACTCCGGCTACGTCGCGCTGGCCTACGTGTGGGCGAAGAGTGTCGCCGCCGCCGACGCCTCCGCGCACGACGCCGACTTCAAGGCCGCCAAGCGCCACACCGCACGCTTCTACTTCGCCCGCATCCTGCCGCGCACGCGCGCGCACCGCGCGGCGATCGAGGCCGGCGCGGACAGCCTGCTGGCGATGCCGGACGCGCTGTTCGGCTGAGGCGGAACACCCGCGATTCGGGGCCGAAGCCCTCCCGCAACCGCGCACTCCGCCCGCGCGCCCCCTTGCAGGAGCGGCTTCGTCCGCGGACGACGTACAGTTCGGGCCGAGGCCCCTGCCTCGGGTAGCGCGGCGCACGGACGGGGTCATGCCCTTCCCTTCCGCGATCCGCTCAGGTAAGAAACGCAGCGCGCACCGCCGCACGTCCCTTACGCCTGCCACGCGGGAATTCATGATGAACGACGCGCCCATCCGTATCCGCCTCGCCGAAGCCGAGGACGACGCCTTCATTCTCGGCCTGGCCGAGCGCTTCACCGGCTTCGATCTGCCCGGCTGGCGCAAGCGCGGCGAAACCACCGCCGGCATCCGCCGCGACCTCGAGCGCCACCTGCGCGAACAGCCGCCGAACTCCTACATGTTCGTGGCCGAGGACGACGACGGCGCGCGCGTCGGTTTCCTGCACCTGCAGAAGGTGGTCGACTTCTTCACCGGCCAGCCGAACTGCCACATCTCCGACCTCGCCGTCGCCCCCGACCGCGAGGGCCGCGGCATCGGCCGCGCGCTGCTCGCCTACGCCGACGACTGGGCGCGCGAACACCATTGCAGGCTGGTCACGCTGGCCGCCTTTCCCGCCAACGAACGCGCACGCGCGCTGTACGAGAAGGCCGGCTTCGGCATCGACCTGCTGCGCCTTGCCAAGCCTTTGAAATGACGGGATCGCTTTGCTGAAACCGTGATTCAATTCACATTCATGTGCTAGGCTCCCCCCTCGCCCGACCGGCGCGGCATCGGGGGTTATCCGAGCCGCACCCGGCCCCGCGAACGTTCCCGGTGTTCTGGTCATCCGCGCGCGGATGAAAGGGGCGTCGCATGCCGGAGTCCGCTGCGAATCGCGGGTTCGCCTACCGCGCCTTCATCAGCTACAGCCACCGCGACAGGGCGTGGGGCGACTGGCTGCACAAGGCGCTGGAAACGTACCGCGTGCCATCGCGCCTGGTCGGCAAGCGAACCGCGGCCGGCCCGATCCCGCGCCGCCTCGTCCCGGTGTTCCGCGACCGCGAGGAGCTGGCCAGCGCCACCGATCTCGGCCGCAAGGTCAACGAGGCGCTGGCGCAATCCGAAAACCTGATCGTGATCTGCTCGCCCGCCTCGTCCGCGTCGCGCTGGGTCAACGAGGAAGTGCTGGCGTACAAGCGCATGGGCCGCGCCGAGCGCATCTTCTGCCTGATCGTCGGCGGCGAACCCGGCGCCGGCGACCTGCCCGGCCGCGAAGCCGAGGAATGCTTCTGCCCCGCGCTGCGCCACAGGCTGGACACGACGGGCCAACCGACCGGCGAGCGCGCCGAACCGATCGCCGCGGACGCGCGCCCCGGCAAGGACGGCAAGACCAACGCCAAGCTGAAGCTGATCGCCGGCCTGCTGGATGTCGGCTTCGACGCGTTGAAGCAGCGCGAACTGCAACGCAGCACCCGCCGCATGACCGCGATCGCGGCGCTGGCGCTGACCGTGATGGCGGTGACCAGCGGGCTGGCGATCGCCGCGCTGATCGCGCGCCACGAAGCCGTGACCGCGCAACAGGCCGCCGAGCGCCGGCAGAAGCAGGCCGAGAACCTGGTCGACTTCATGCTCGGCGATCTGAGCGACAAGCTGAACCAGGTGAATCGGCTGGACATCCTGCAGGCGGTCGACGACAAGGCGATGGCCTACTTCACGTCGTTGCCGTCCGCCGACGTCACCGATGCGGCGCTGGCGCAACGCATCAAGGCGCTGGAGCAGATCGGCAGCGTGCGGATGCAGCAGGGGCAGACGCCTGCCGCGCTCGACTCCTACGGGGCGGCATCGGTGCTGGCCCGCGAACTGTCGCGGCGCGCGCCCGGCGACGCGGCCCGCGCGGCCGACTACGCCGACAGCCTGAAATGGGTCGGCCAGGCTTATTGGTACCAAGGCGACCTCGAGCATGCGTTGCGGAACTTCCAGGCCGCGGCCGGATTGCTGCAAACGGCGCACGCGGCCATGCCGGGCGACAACGACTTGACCTTCAAGCTCGCCCTGGCGCGAAACAATATCGGCCACGTGCTGGAAACGCGCGGCGATTTCGCCCACGCCCACGCCGAATACGCGGTCACGCTCAAGCTGTACCAGGCATTGGCCGCGCGCGCCCCCGCCAACCCCAAGTGGCAGTCGTACATCGGCGATGCCTGGGACAATCTCGGCAAGCTGGCGCTGGAGCAGGGCGGGCTCGGCGAGGCCCTCGCGGACTACCGCACGGACCAGCGCATCAAGGCCGCGCTGGTCGCGCGCGATCCGGCCAATCACGATGCGCAGGAAAACCTGCTGGTCAGCAACGCGATCCTCGGCCGGACCTTGGCCCTGTGCGGGCGAATCGACGCCGCACTGGCCTACACGCGGCAAGCCGTCGACAGCGCGCGGAGATTGACCGGATTCGATGCGGCCAACGCCTACTGGCGGGAATATGTCGGCCTGTACAGCCAGCAACTCGGCGGCCTGCTGCGGCAGCAGGGCCGACTCGACGACGCCGCGGCAGCCGATGCCGAGGCGGCGCGCGCCTTGAGCGAAATCGTCGCCAGGGACCCATCCAACAATCAGTGGCAACGCGAGCTTGCGCAAAGCCGGCTGGAATTCGCGCGCCTCAAGCTGCGCCAGGGCGATTCGGCGGCAGCGGAGGCATTGGCGCGCGCTGCGGCGGACCGTCTCGCCGCATTGCGCGGGAAGCACGCGTCCGACTTGCGGCTGGCCCTGCTCGCGGCGCAGGCGGACACGCTGCTCGGCGATCTTGCGGCCAGCCATGGCGACGACGGCGCGGTGCGCGGATTCCGGTTGCGGGCGCGCGATGCGATCACGCCCGCGCTGCATGCCGGCGACGATCCGGGCGCGCTCGCCGCCGCGGTCGCCATTCTGCTGAAGCTGGACGAGACCGATGCGGCGAAGCCGCTGATCGCGAAACTCGCGGCCATGGGCTATCGCACGCCGGATTTCGAGGCGCTGCTTGCAACGGAACACATCGACTACGCGGTGGACGCCGCCGCGGCACGACGCATTGTCGACGCGATGCAATGAACCAAGGCGATCACGGCCCGCCTTTCCCGTGCCGTCCGTTCGAAGCGAAGGAGCATTGCCATGAGCACCGTGCAAGTTTCGCTGGACACCAGCGCCGATCCCCCGGTGACCTGCAATCCGCACAAGACCTCCGTCAACCGGGGCAACCAGACCATCGACTGGGTGCCGGCGCAGAACCAGACCTTCAGCTTCACGTCGTTGACCTTCGCCGGCAGCCCGAGCTGCTTTTCGACGCCGACCGTCACCAATTCGCAAATCAGCGTGACGGACGACGATCAAGCCGCCGGGGACTACGCGTACACCATCGTCGTCACCCGGAACGGGGTGCCGTACAGCTCGACCGCATCCAGGATCACGGGCGGCGGCGGCGGCGATCCGTCCATCAAGAACAACTGACCCGATGCAAGCGGACGCCTTGACGCCGCTTGTCATCGGCGTCACCAGCCATCGCCATCTTGCCGCCGGCGAGATCGAGGCGATCCGCTTGCGCGTGCGGGACTTCTTCGCGCAAATGCAGCGCGAGTTTCCCGAGTTGCCGTTGGTCGTGTTGAGCGCACTGGCCGAAGGCGGCGATCAATTGGTCGCGGAAGAAGCCCTGTCCATCGGCGCGCGCCTGATCGCGCCGCTGCCGTTGCCGCGCGCGCTGTACGCGGAGGATTTCGCCGACGCGGCCCGCACGGCATTCGCCGATCTGTGCGGCCGTGTCGAAGTGCTGCAACTGCCGCTGCTGCCCGGCAACACCCTTGCCGATGTCGCCGCGCCGGGGCCGGCGCGCGACCACCAGTACGCGCAGGCCGGCGTGTTTGTCGCCAGCCACTGCCACATCCTGCTGGCGCTATGGGACGGGCGCGACTCGGAGCTGCTGGGCGGCACGGCGCAGATCGTGCGCTATCACCTTCACGGCATCATGCCGGGCACGATCGAACGCCGGCATGCGCGTCACACCGTACTGGACAGCGGCGACGAGAGCCTGCTGTATCACATCGCCTGCTCGCGGACCGACGCCGATGGCGCGGTGCGGCCGCCGCGCCCCCCGCTGCAGCCGGCGCAGGTGCGCTGGGTCAGCCAGGAACACGAGCGAGACGCCGCCGAGGGCATGCCGGACGAATTCCGCCGCATGTTCGACTACCTGCGGCAATTCAACGCCGACGCGCAACGCCACGCCGGCAGCATCTTCACGAGCGCGATCCCGCCGGCATCCACCGCAACAGGCAGCGCCTCCATCGACAAGCTGTTTGCCGCCGCCGACTGGCTGGCGGTGCACTTCCAGAGACAGGTGCTGCGGGCGATGGCCGGCCTGTCCGTGCTGGCCGCGCTGATGGGCATCGCCTTCATCGGCTATTCCCACCTGCCCGAAAACCTGCCGTACCGGGACAACGCCATCTACGTGTTCGTCATCCTGTTCGCCGCCGGGGTGTTGCTGGCAAGGGTCGCGCAGCGGCGCGGCTGGCATCGCAGATACATCGACTACCGCGCGCTCGCCGAAGGCTTGCGCGTGCAGTGCTACTGGCTGCGCGCAGGCGTCGATGCGACGACTTCCGGCGCATTCGCGCACGACAATTTCCTGCAGAAGCAGGACGTCGAACTCGGCTGGATCCGCAACGTGATGCGCACGGCCGGCCTGTACGCCATCGGCGCCCCGGCACGGTCGAACGACTTGTCGCAGGTCGTTGCCGAGTGGATCGGCGAACCCGGCGGCGACGGGCAGCTTGGCTACTACTCGCGCAAGGCCGAGCAATGCAGCCGCGCACACCACCGGATGCAGAGGCTCACCCACCTCCTGCTGGCCGTCGTGATTGCCCTCAGCATCTTCCTGGCCGCGTTCCACCGCCGGCTCAGCGCCGATGTCACCGCAAGCCTGGTGGCGGTGATGGGTGCGCTGGCAATCGTCGCCGCGGCGCGCGAATCGTACGCGCACCGCAAGGCTGACAAGGAACTGATCAAGCAGTACCGCTACATGCGCGGCATCTTCGCCAACGCGCACAGGAAACTGGACGCCGAGCCGGACCCCGACGGCCGCCGCGACATCCTGCGCGCGCTGGGCGAGGCGGCCCTGGCCGAACACGCGGAATGGGCGCTGATGCACCGCGAGCGGCCGCTGGAACACGGGAAGCTTTGAGCATCCCCGGCGGCGATTTACGCCCGACTGCCGGACACGGGCGGCCGCGGCATCGGCCGCGCTGGCCGCCTATCCCGCCGATGGACGCGCGCGCTGCACGAGAAGGTCGGCTTCGGCATCGACCCGCTGCGCCTGGCCAAGCCGGTCGAGAGAGCGCCGGCCGCCCGGCGCGGCCGCCTTCCCGTCGATTCAGCCGGTCCGGCGCGGCCGGCCCGTCCGCGCCCGCGATTTTCCTGTCGCCGAAATTTTGTTCTATGCTGAGCCGGTTCCAGGGAATGATGGCGGCTGGATCGCCCGTTTGGCCCGTTTTCACTGGAGGCATGCATGTTGGTCGTCGAGCCATGCAGATCGGCTGACATCCACAGTACCCGCGTCCTGTCGCTCGACTCCGCCGGGCGCATCCTCGACTGGATGAGCTGGCAGGATGCGGTCTGCCTGTACGTGCGCGGCGCGGTGGCGTGGACGCTGGGCGACCCCTGCCTGACCATCCACGGCGGCACCAGCCGCAACACCGGCCTGCAGAGCACGCTGCAACTGCACCCGATCGTGGCCAGCACCGGCCACTGCCGCGAGCACGCGCTGGATCCCTCGCCGGCGCTGACCAACGCCGCGCTGTTCGCGCGCGACCGCCACGTCTGCCTGTACTGCGGCAGCCACTACGCGCGCGGCGAGCTGACCCGCGACCACGTGGTGCCGCTGTCCAGGGGCGGCCGCGACCTGTGGGAAAACGTGGTCACCGCCTGCCTCGCCTGCAACATCCGCAAGGGCGGGCGCACCCCGCAGCAGGCGAACATGCCGCTGCTGGCGGTCCCGTACCGGCCAAGCTGGGTCGAGCACCTGATCCTGTCCAACCGCAACATCCTCGTCGACCAGATGGAATTCCTGGTCAACCACCTGCCGCGCGATCGCCGGCCGAGCTGATCCCCCATCGCGGCGCGAGAACGCCGTCATGCCCGCGCAAGCGACAACCGGGTAGGGTGCGCGCTGCGCGCGAAGCCAGGGGTCGTTCGGGCCGCGGCTGCCGTCACGCCGTTTCGCAGCCACCGCGCGAAGTCGCGTCGTGCGCGCAGCGCACGCTGCAGCATGCCCACGATGTCGCGACGATGCAGCCGCGCACGCCGTGGGCCGTGGTTGCGCAGGGCGCATCGCGCGGCGCGAGCTGGTGCCATCGGCCGGGCGACGCTATGCTGCCGTGCTGCTTTGCAACAAACCGAGGGAGTACAAGTCCGCCGTGAGCACGTCCCGCGCCGAGGATTCCTCGCACCCCAGCGTGCGCACCGAAGGCAGCACCGACGCGCTGCCGTTCGCGCCGGAGCTGGGCACGGTGCTGGACGCCGCGCGCATGCCGCGCGAATCCACCCTGGTCGACCGCCGCGTGCTGCTGATCACCGCGGTCGCGATCGTGATCGCGGCCGGCGCGGCACTGATCGCGCGCGTGCTCACCGCGCTGATCGGGCTGATCACCAACCTTGCCTTCTACGGCCGCTGGTCGGTCGAGTTCGTCTCGCCCGCCGGCCACCACCTCGGCGCCTGGGTGATCGCGGTGCCCGTGGTCGGCGGCCTGATCGTCGGCGTGATGGCGCGCTACGGCTCGCAGGCGATCCGCGGCCACGGCATCCCCGAGGCGATGGAGCAGGTGCTGCTGAACGAATCGAAGATCGCGCCGCGCATCACCTTCCTCAAGCCGGTGTCCTCGGCGATCGCGATCGGCACCGGCGGCCCGTTCGGCGCCGAGGGGCCGATCATCGCCACCGGCGGCGCGATGGGCTCGTTCCTCGGCCAGTTGCTGCGCGTCACCGCCGCCGAGCGCAAGACCCTGCTCGCCGCCGGCGCCGCCGCCGGCATGGCCGCGGTGTTCGGTTCGCCGGTATCGGCGCTGATCCTCGCCGTCGAGCTGCTGCTGTTCGAGCTGAAGCCGCGCTCGCTGATTCCCGTGGCGCTGGCCGCGGTCACCGCGACCGGCGTGCGCTACGCGCTGGTCGGTTCGGCGCCGGTGTTCCCGATGCCCGACGTGGTCGAGCCGGGCGGCGCCGCGCTGGCCTGCTACATCGCGCTGGGCGCGCTGATCGGCCTGGTCAGCGTCGGCGTGACCCGCATCGTGTACGGCATCGAGGACGCGTTCGAGAAGCTGCCGGTGCACTGGATGTGGTGGCCGGCGATCGGCGGCCTCGCGGTCGGCGTGGTCGGCTACTTCGCGCCGCTGACGATGGGCGTCGGCTACACCAACATCGAGGCGATCGTCGCCGGCCACCTCGGCGCGGCGGCACTGGCCTCGCTGTGCCTGATGAAGTTCCTGTCGTGGTCGATCGCGCTCGGCAGCGGCACCTCGGGCGGCACGCTGGCGCCGCTGTTCACCATCGGCGGCGCGCTCGGCGCGCTGGCCGGCATGGCGCTGGCGGCGCTGGCGCCGCGGCTCGGCATCGATCCGCGCATCGCCGGCCTGGTCGGCATGGCGGCGATCTTCGCCGGCGCCTCGCGCGCGCTGCTGGCCACCATCGTGTTCGCCTTCGAGACCACCCAGCAGCCGTTCGGCCTGCTGCCGCTGCTGGGCGGCTGCGCCGCGGCGTACCTGATCTCGGCGCTGACCATGCGCAACACGATCATGACCGAGAAGATCGCGCGCCGCGGCGTGCGCGTGCCCAGCGAGTACACGGCCGATTTCCTCGAACAGGTCACGGTCGGCAAGGCGTGCACGCGCGACGTGATCTCGCTGCACACGGCCGATGAGCTGGGCGAAGTGCGGAGCTGGCTCAATTCCGGCAAGCCCGACGCGCAGCACCAGGGCTATCCGGTGCTGGACGACCAGGGCCGCGTGCGCGGCGTGGTCACCCGCCGCGACCTGCTGAATCCCGACGTCCCGGAACTGCGCCACATCGGCGAGATGCTCGGCCGCGAGCCGATCGTGGTGCGCGAGGACCACTCGCTGCGCGAGGCCGCCGACCACATGGTCGCGGAGAACGTCGGCCGCCTGATCGTGGTCAGCACCGAGCCGCCGCAGCGCATGGTCGGCATCCTCACCCGCGGCGACCTGCTGGCCGCGCACGCGCGCCGCCTCAAGGAAGCGCACCAGGCCGGGCGGCACATCCGCATCCGCCAGGCGATCAGGCGGCGCATCGGCGTACCGGGCTGAGCGCGGCGCACCGGCTCCCCTCGCCCCGCCGGAGCGGGGGCGCCGTCCGCAGGGCAGCCGTGCATGCGCCGCCGCGCGCCGCCCCACCCTCGCCCTTGCCCCGCCCGCCGCGTCGGCCAACAATACGCCGATGATCGACCCCGCCCGATACCCGCGCCTGGCGAACGTCGCCACGCCCGCCGACCTCAAGCGCCTGCCCGAAGCCGAGCTGCCCGCGCTGGCCGACGAGCTGCGCCGCTACCTGATCGAATCGGTCGCCACCTCCGGCGGCCACTTCGGCGCCGGGCTGGGCGTGGTCGAGCTGACCGTGGCGCTGCAGTACCTGTACGACACGCCGCGCGATCGCCTCGTCTGGGACGTCGGCCACCAGTGCTATCCGCACAAGATCCTCACCGGCCGCCGCGACCGCATCACCACGATCAAGAAGAAGGACGGCCTGGCGCCGTTCCCCAAGCGCGACGAGAGCGAGTACGACGCCTTCGGCGTCGGCCATTCCTCGACCTCGATCTCGGCAGCGCTGGGCATGGCGATCGCCGCGCAGCGCCGCGGCGACCACCGCAAGATCGTCGCCGTGATCGGCGACGGCGCGATGACCGCCGGCATGGCCTTCGAGGCGCTGAACCACGGCGGCGACGTCGAGCCCGACCTGCTGGTGATCCTCAACGACAACGGCATGTCGATCAGCGAGAACGTCGGCGGCCTGACCAAGATGCTGGCGCGGCTGATGGCCAGCCGCACGCTGAACGCGATCCGCGAGCGCGCCAAGCGCGCGATGCCGAAGGGCGGCCACGCCTGGCGCTTCGTCAAGCGCTGGGAGGAGCACGCCAAGGGCATGTTCGTGCCGTCCACGCTGTTCGAGGAACTGGGCTTCCACTACACCGGCCCGATCGACGGCCACGACCTGCCGCTGCTGCTGCAGTCGCTGCGCACGGTCAAGGACCTCAAGGGCCCGCAGCTCCTGCACGTCGTCACCACCAAGGGCAAGGGCTACCCGCCGGCCGAGCGCGAGCAGATCGAGTACCACGCGGTCGGCCCGTTCGACCCGGCCAAGGGCGTGGTCAAGAAGCCCGGCGCGGCGAAGCCCACCTACACCGACGTGTTCGGCGCGTGGCTGTGCGACATGGCCGCCGCCGACGAGCGCCTGATGGGCATCACCCCGGCGATGCGCGAAGGCTCCGGCCTGGTGCACTTCTCGCAGCTGTATCCGCAGCGCTACTTCGACGTCGCCATCGCCGAGCAGCATGCGGTGACGCTGGCCGCCGGCATGGCCTGCGAGGGTGCCAAGCCGGTGGTGGCGATCTATTCCACCTTCCTGCAGCGCGCCTACGACCAGTTGATCCACGACGTCGCCCTGCAGAACCTCGACGTGCTGTTCGCGATCGACCGCGCCGGTCTGGTCGGCCCGGACGGCGCCACCCACGCCGGCAGCTTCGACCTCAGCTACCTGCGCTGCATCCCCAACATGCTGGTGATGGCGCCGGCCGACGAGAACGAATGCCGGCAGATGCTGACCACCGGCTTCCGGCACCACGGCCCCGCCGCGGTGCGCTATCCGCGCGGCATCGGCCCGGGCGTCGCCCTGCGGCCGGAGCTGGACGAGCTGCCGATCGGCAAGGCCGAGCTGCGCCGGCGCGGCCACGGCCTCGCCATCCTCGCCTTCGGCAGCATGGTGGCGCCGTCGGCCGCCGTCGCCGGCGAGCTGGACGCCACGCTGGTCAACATGCGCTTCGTCAAGCCGCTGGACGAGGCGCTGGTGCTGGAGATGGCGCGCAGCCACGCGGCGCTGGTCACGGTCGAGGAAAACGCCATCGCCGGCGGCGCCGGCAGCGCGGTGGCCGAACTGCTGGCTGCGCACGGCATCGCGATCCCGGTCCTGCACCTCGGCCTCGCCGACCGCTACCTCGAGCACGGCAGCCGCGCGGAGCTGCTGGCGATCGCCGGCCTGGATGCCGCCGGCATCCGCGCCGCCACCCTCAAGCGCTTCCCGCAGTTCGCCCCGGCGTCCGCGCCGCGCGGCGCGGTGGGCTGAGCCCGCCCGCGCCGCGCTCACTCCCTTTGATCGTCGTCAAACCGCGCCGCGTCCGGCGCGCGATCCTGCGCCGAGGCATCGCCGGATGCCGCACGCTGGGGAGGCTCCATGGACACGCTCAGCCGCGACGAAGTCTTCGAGATCGTCGGCGAACTCGACGACGGCATCCTGCTCGATCTGATCGCCACCGGCGCCACCTACGGCGAGCTGCTCGAAGCCTGCACCTGGCTGACCAGCGACGACGCCATGGGCGAAACCCTGGAGCATCCGCCGCAGGGCCGCGTCGCCGAACTGTGCGACATCCTCAGCCGCATGGACTGGCCGGACGAGCGCGACTGAGGCGGCTCGCGATTCGCAACGTAGGGTGGGCCTTGGCCCACCATGACTTCTGCCGACGGCCAGGATCGGTGGGCCAAGGCCCACCCTACGCACGATAAGTTTCATGGGTGTGTGCCGGCGGTACGCCTCGCCGGCACACACGCAATGCTCTACTTGCTGCCATTCACGCAACGAAACGTGATTGTGGCGGATGCCGTGGTTGCCGGATGCGCACCGGCAAAGCCATTGTGGCCATAACCCACCACACCCGTGCCGGGTCTGGCTTCGTTTCCGCTCGCTTGGGCCAGCTCTGCCGTGCCACCCTTCTGAGCACAAAAAGCGTTGGCTTTCCCCATTAACTCGGCAACCTTTTCCCCTTCGGAACCGAAGATCGTCGCATTCCGGCCCGCAACCATATAAAGGTCGTTGCCGATTGACGTGATCGGCGACTGCGTAGCGCAGCCCGCCAAACACACGACGCCGACGATGCCGTACCTCGCCATTACTTTGAGCATGATTTCTCCCCCTTTTGCGATGCATGCGCATGACCACAGAGCGGCCAGCGCGGGGAAATTACCCCCCCCCCCCCCGAATTGCAACCCGGACGGCGCGTTAAGAATGGAACGTCACGTCACAAGCTGCCGCCGCTGACGCGCTCGCGCCCTTCGAGATCGCGCGCGGTGAACACCTCGCGGTAGCCATGCGCGGCGAGCAGCGCGCGCACGGCGGCGCCCTGATCGAAGCCGTGCTCGAACAGCAGCCAGCCGCCGGGGCACAGGTGCGCGCGCGCGTCGCGCACGATGATGCGGATGGCGTCGAGGCCGTCGGCGCCCGAGGCGAGCGCGGTCGCGGGCTCGAAACGCAGGTCGCCCTCGTCGAGATGCGGATCGCCGGCGGCGATGTACGGCGGATTGGCGACGATCAGGTCGAGGTCGCGCGCGTCGCCCAGCGCCGCGCACCAGTCGCCCTGCGCGAAGGCGACGTTGGCGATGCCGAGCCGCTGCGCGTTGCGCCGCGCGACGGCCAGCGCCTCGGCGCTGGCGTCGGTGGCAAGCACGCGCGCGCGCGGGCGTTCCCGCGCGATGGCCAGCGCGACCGCGCCGCTGCCGGTGCCGAGGTCGGCGACGCGCGTCTCCGCATCCGCGGGCAGGCGCGCCAGCGCCAGCTCGACCAGCAGTTCGGTTTCGGGGCGCGGGATCAGCGTCGCCGGCGTCACCTCGAGTTCCAGCGACCAGAAGCCGCGCGTGCCGACGAGGTAGGCGACCGGCTCGCCCGCGGCGCGGCGTGCCAGCAGCGCCGCGAACGCCGCCTGCTGCGCGGCGTCCACCGCATCGCCGGCGTGCGCGTACAGCCACGCGCGCGGCCTGCCCAGCGCGTGCGCCAGCAGCAGCTCGGCTTCCAGCCGCGCCGCGTCGCCCAGCAGGCGCAGAGCCGCGTCGGCGAGCAGCGCACGCACCTCAGCCACGCGGCGCACCCGGTTCCTCGGCGCCCACCTGCGGCCACGCGCGATCGCCAGTCGGCTGCACGGTCCGGCTTTCCGCAGCGAACGCGAAGCACGCGGCGCGCGGCGCCAGCGGCAAACAGGCGCGCGCCGTCGTGGTCATCCCCGGCACCGGCGATCTCAGGCTGCGCAGCACGGCGTCTCCCTTTCGGCTCGCATCGAGAGTGTAACCGGGCCGCACGCTTCCTCACGCCGCCGCCGGCATACGGCCGCGGAACGGCATTCGCGCAGCGGTGAGCGCGCGACACCGCTGCTTTTCCCCGTTCCCCGACGGGGAGCGGGTGGAGTGAGGGTGCCGCCCGCAGGACGGCATGTGGCGATCGATCGCACAGCCCGCGTTGCGCGCGTCCACTCGCCCCATGTCCTCCCCGGGAGGACATGGGGCGCCGCTATCCGTGGCGCGGTCCCCTACGACCGCCGCGACGGCGGCTCAACGCAGGACCGCGGCGGGATCCTGCTTCGCGCGCAGCGCCGTGCACAGCTCGATCTGCTCGCGCGTCTGCGCCAGCCCGCGCGCGGCGCCGCTGACTTCATCGAGGCGCGGCTGGAAGAACGCCTGCAGGCGGTCGGCCTCGGCTTGCGAGCAGCCGCCGCGGGCGAACAGGCTCGGCAGTTCGCCGCCGGCGAAGCTGCCGGTGCGCTTGACCACCGCGTCGTAGTTGGCGGTGAACCACGTCCACAGCGATTCGCGGCCGGCGCCCTTGTCGCGGCTGGAACGGATCAGCATCGCCATCTCGCCAACCTTCACCTTGGGGTCGAGCGCGAAGTCGCGCACGCGGGTCGCCAGTGCGGGATCGGTGACGGCGCCGACGCCGCCCAGCATGGCGTTGCGCTGCGCCGCCTCGCTGTTGCGCGTGAGCTCGCCGAGCAGCGCGTCGACCGCCGGCTTGCCGCGCTCCTGCGCGCCGACCGCGAGCGCGGTGCCGAGCAGGTCCGGGTTGGCGGCGGTGAGGTCGAGACGGCCGTCCGCCTTGGCGCGCAGCGCCCTGTCGGCCTGCGCCAACAGCGCGGCGCGCACTTCCGGCAGCTTCACCTCGAGGCCGAGGAAGCTGGCCAGCGCGCTGCGCAGCAGCGCGTCGTCGTCGGCCTCGCCGGCGCGCCGCTCGTAGCCGAGCGCCTGCAGGCGCGGCAGGTAGAGGTCGCGCGCGACCTCGGCGAGGCGCGCGCGCTGCGCGTCGTCGCGCGCCTCGTAGCGCCAGATCCACTCGAAGGTCGGCAGCAGCGCGACGGCGACCTGGCGCGTCTTCGACGGCGCCAGCGTGCGCATCGCCGCCAGCGCCGCGGAAGCGTCGAGATCGCCGCGGCGGAAGGACGCGTCGACGGCGTCGGCATAGGCGAGCTGCTCGCGGTCGGACAGGCGGCCGACGGCCGCGGTCAGACGCGCGAAGTCGGCCTGCGGCATGCTGAAGCGGTAGTAGCCGGCGGCGTCCGCGTTCGGCATGTACCAGACCGGGCACTGCGCGCCGGCCAGCGCCATGCGGCCCTCGCGCCGGTCCAGCAGCTCGCACTGCGTGCGCGCACCCGCGCCGTCGCCGTAGCGCACGCACACCGGCACGCTCCACAGGCGGTCGGTTTCGCCGGTCGAGCCGAGCGGCAGGTAGCGGCTCTGCTTCAGGCGCAGCGCCGGCTCGCCGTGGTCGCAGTCGAGCCGCGTCTCGACCAGCGGCACGCCGGACTGGTCGAGGAAGCTCTTCATCGCGCGCTCGAAGCGCTCGCCCTTGCCGGACGCCTTGGCCAGCGCGGCGACCAGGTCGTCGGCGGTGGCATTGGCGAAGGCGTGCTCGCGCACGTAGGCGCGGATGCCGCGCTGGAACACGTCGGCGCCGAGATAACGCTCGAACATGCCGAGCACCGCGGCGCCCTTCTGGTAGGTGATGCCGTCGAAGGCGGTCTCGATGTCGCCGTTGTTCCCGATCGGCTGGCGGATGCGGCGCGCGCTGACCAGGCTGTCGTTGTCCATCGCGTACTCGGCGCCCTCGACGCGGTCGAGGTCGGCGCGGTACTGCGGGCGCAACTGCTGGGTGATCTTGCCCTGCATCCAGGTGGCGAACGCCTCGTTCAGCCAGATGTCGTTCCACCACGGCATGGTCACGGTGTCGCCGAACCACTGGTGCGCCAGCTCGTGCGCGCTGACGTTGAACGAAGCGCGCACGTAGTAGGCCGGCGACTGCGGATCGAGCAACAGCAGCCAGTCGCGGAAGGTGACCAGGCCGGGGTTCTCCATCGCGCCCGCGCTGAAATCGGGCGCGGCGACCAGCGCCACCTTGTCGAACGGATAGGCATAGCCGAAGTAGTCTTCCAGCGCGGTGACGATCGCCGGCGTCTGCTCCAACGCGCGCGCCAGCCGCTTGCCCTCGCCCTGCGCGGCGACGCCGTACAGTGGCGTGGCGTGGCCGCGCCACTTCGTCGCCGGGATGTCCGGCCCTTTGACCACGTCCCACGGGCCGGCGGCGAAGGCGACCAGGTAGGTCGGCAGCGGCTGGGTCGGCGCGAACTCGTAGCGCGTCCAGCCGTCGGCCTGCTTCTGCTGCTTCACCGGCAAGGTGTTCGCCACCGCGGTCTGGCCCTGCGGCACGCTGACGCTCAGCTTGAACGGCGTCTTGAACGACGGCTCGTCGAAACCGGGGAACGCGTAGCGCGCGCTGATCGGCTCCATCTGCGTGACCGCGTACGGCACGCCCTCGTGGCTGACCTTGTACAGGCCCTGCAACTGGGCGTTGAACGGCGCGCTGAAGGCGATCGTCAGCGTGTAGCGCCCCGGCTTCAGCACGCGACCGAAGCCCACCTCGGCGACGCCCTCCTTCTCGGCCACCGCGCGGTACTGCGCCGCGTGCGACTCGCCGGCGCTGTCGGCGATCGTCGCCTTGCTCACGTCGAGATCGCGGCCGTGCAGCCACAGATGATCCGCCGGCTGCTTCAGGTCGACGGTGATGGTCGCCGTACCGGCGTAGGTGGTCTGGCGCGGATCGACGCGGAAGTCGAGCGTGTAGCCCTGCGGCACCGCCCAGCGCGGCAGCTTGCCGAGCGGCGGCACGTCGTTGGGGGTGGCGGCGAAGGCGCCGCTCGCGCAGACGGCGAGCGCGGCGAAGGCGAGCAGGCGAAGGCGATGGAGCACGGGACGTCCCTCCGTGGCGGCAAAACCGCAGCACAGCACCCGCGGGCGGCGCGCGTCAACGCCCGATGGTCACGGCGGGCGTTCGGCGGGAAATTCGCGCCCACGCGAGCGCGGACGGCGGGAAATCAAGTCCGACGCGGACGCCAGCCGGAGGCGAGACCACACCGCCGCGCTGCGCGCGGCTCTGTCGGCGTCGCGCTACTATCGATCGACACGATCGTGGGGTCTCGGATTTAATTGCCTCCGTCCCCTTATCGCCAATGGCGACCCGGGCACGCGGCAGGCGTACCACACCGGCTATCTCAAGCGCGACGGCTACCTCACGCAGACGGTGAGCGGCTCGAGCCCGGACGACAGCAACTTCCGGCCGACCACCTCCACC
>NZ_JBDKSX010000085.1:0-24649 GCF_039680435.1 Mizugakiibacter sp.
GGCGAGCGCGCCCAGCGCGACGCCGGACGCGCGCGCGCCGCCGTCCAGCGCGGCCGCCCACAGCGTCTCGCCGACGCTGGCGCCGGGCGTGCGCGCGGCGACGTTGCGGTGGCGGGTCTGCAGGCGCTGGCCGTATTCCAGCCAGCGCAGCTCCTCCACCGGCGACACCGAGATGTGCGAGTCGGAGCCGATGCCCAGCCGCCCGCCGGCGTCGAGGTATTCGCCGAGCCGGAACAGGCCGTCGCCGAGGTTGGCCTCGGTGGTCGGGCACAGGCCGGCGACCGCGCCGCGCGCGGCGACGCCGCGGGTTTCCTGCTCGGTCATGTGGGTGGCGTGCACCAGGCACCAGCGCGCGTCCACCGGCGCGTGGTCGAGCAGCCATTCGACCGGGCGCGCCCGGCGCACCGCCAGGCAGTCCTGCACCTCGCCGAGTTGCTCGGCGATATGGATGTGGATCGGGCACTGGCGCGCGACTTCCGCCGCCAGCACCTCGCGCAGCGCGGCCTCGGGCACCGCGCGCAGCGAATGCAGCGCGATGCCGACGCGCAGCATCGGTCCCTCGTGCTTGCGCAGGCGCTCGACCAGCGCGAGGAACGCATCGACCGCGTGGCCGAAGCGGCGCTGCCGTTCCGACAGCGGCCGGCCGTCGAAGCCGCCGGTCATGTACAGCGTCGGCAGCAGGGTCAGGCCGATGCCGGCCTCGCGCGCCGCCTCCACCAGCGCCAGCGACATCGCCTCGGCCGGCGCGTAGGGCGTGCCGTCCGGGCGATGGTGCAAATAGTGGAATTCGCAGACCTGCGTGTAGCCGGCCTTGAGCATCTCCACGTAGAGCTGCGCGGCGATCGCGCGCAGCTCGTCCGGGCCGACGCGGCCGGCGAAGGCGTACATGGTCTCGCGCCAGCTCCAGAAGCTGTCGTCGTCGCGGCCGCGGCGCTCGGCGAGCCCGGCCATCGCGCGCTGGAACGCGTGCGAGTGCAGGTTGGGCATGCCAGGCAGCACGAAGCGGCCGAGCGCGGCGCCGTCGCCGGGCGCGCCGTCGATGCGGGCGAAGCGGCCGTCGGCGCCGATCCCGATGCGCGTGCCGCCGGACCAGCCTGCCGGCAGCCAGGCGTGTTCGGCGCGATGGACGGTGTCGGACATGCGGTGCTCCCGAAGCGATCGGTGCAGGCTAGCGATGCGCGCCGCGCATTGCCAGCGCGCAGTCGCGCGGCGTTCGGCGGCGTTCAGCGACGGCGGCAGCATGGCGCCGGCGTCTGCAATAATCCGGCGACGCGCGCCCCGCCGCCCTCCGACACCGGAATCGTCGCGATGAACCGTCCCTGGGACCATCTGCTGCTCGACGCCAACCTCGCCACGCTGACCGACACCGGCGCGCCGTACGGCGCGATCGAGCGCGCGGCGATCGCGTGGAAGGACGGCGCGCTCGCCTTCGTCGGCCGCATGGATGCGCTGCCCGGCAAACCCGACGAACTGGCGGCGCAGGTCGAATCGGCGAACGGCGCGTGGATCACGCCCGGCCTGATCGACTGCCACACGCACCTGGTGTTCGGCGGCCAGCGCGCCGGCGAGTTCGAGATGCGCCTGGAAGGCGCCAGCTACGAGCAGATCGCCCGCGCCGGCGGCGGCATCGTCTCCAGCGTGCGCGCCACCCGCGCCGCCGGCGAGGACGCGCTGCTGGCGCAGGCGCTGCCGCGCGCGCGCGCCCTCGTCGCCGACGGCGTGACCACGCTGGAGATCAAGTCCGGCTACGGCCTGGAGCCGGAGACCGAGCGGCGCATGCTGCGCGTGGCGCGGCGCCTCGGCGCCGAACTCGGCATCGGCGTGCGCACCAGCTTCCTCGGCCTGCACGCGCTGCCGCCGGAATTCGCCGACGATCGCGCGGCCTACGTGGCGCTGGTCTGCGACACCATGCTGCCGGCACTGGCCGAGGAAGAACTGGCCGACGCGGTCGATGCGTTCTGCGAGGGCATCGGCTTCACGCCGGAGGAAACCCGCCGCGTGTTCGCGCGCGCCCGCGCGCTGGGCCTGCCGGTCAAGCTGCACGCCGACCAGCTCTCCGACCTCGGCGGCGCCGCGCTGGCTGCGGAGTTCGCTGCGCTGTCCGCCGACCATCTCGAATGGACCAGCGAGGCGTCGGTGCGCGCGATGGCGCGCGCCGGCACCGTCGCCGTGCTGCTGCCCGGCGCGTACTACGCGCTGCGCGAGACGCGCCTGCCGCCGGTCGCCGCGCTGCGCGCGCACGGCGTGCCGATCGCGGTGGCGACCGACCTCAACCCCGGCACCTCGCCGCTGCTGTCGCTGCGCCTCGCCATGAGCATGGCCTGCACGCTGTTCCGGCTGACGCCCGAGGAAGCGCTGCGCGGCGCCACCGCGCACGCCGCGCGCGCGCTCGGCCTCGCCGATCGCGGCACGCTGGCGGTCGGCCGGCGCGCCGACCTGGTGGTCTGGGACATCGGCCAGCCCGCCGAGCTGTGCTACTGGATCGGCGGCGGGCTGGCGCGGCGCGTGATCGTCGCCGGCGCCGACCTTCACGCCGAGCCGTCGCGCTGAGCGCAGGCGGCGGGCTCGCGGCAACCCGGCGCGCCGCCCATATGTGAACTGTTCCACATTTTACTTATGGCGAGTGGACGTCCATCCGTCCGCGACCGGCGCCGGATTGTGATCTGGCGCACACGCAATGAAACGCCGTGTAACGCAGCACCCCGCAAGAGCCACAATTTTGCGCACTCGAGCAGGTTGATCGTAACGATCTGCAACGGTGCGCCACGTTGCCGGCCCACTCACAACCTGGGCGCAGCGCAAGCGTGACGATAGCCCCGCGACACACAGGGATATCGACATGCGCAACGTCATCATCGCCGCCATGCTGCTGCTCTTCGCGAACGCCGCGTTCGCCACGAACCAGAACACGGGCGAACTTGCCGTCTCGGTAAACGTGGTCGAATCCTGCCGCATCCAGTCCACCGGCAACGAACTTTCCTTCGGCAACGTTTCCCAGGAAGCCGGCACGGCGCAGGCCGAGACCGCCGTCACCGTGCGCTGCTCGCGCGACCGCGCCTACGCGGTCGGCTTCGACTATGGCCGCCATGCGCAAGGCTCGCAGCGGCAGATGGACAACGGCAGCGCGCAGATCGCCTATCAACTGTATGCGGACAGCGCGCGCACCCACCCGATCGGCCCGCTGAACTCCGGCGCGGAACTGCGCGGCGTGGGCAACGGCAAGGACGAGCAGCTGCCGGTTTACGGCGCGCTCAAGCTGGGCAAGCTGCAACCCTCCGGCCGCTACACGGACGTGGTGTACATGACCGTAGCCTGGTGACCCCGTTCACGCGTTCGGCTCTCCGTCCCTCTCTCCTCCACGCCGTCGCGTAAACAAAAAAGCCCCCGCATGCGGGGGCTTTTTTCTTGGTTCGGCCGGCCCGCTCAGGCGGGCTTCTTCCTCACCGCCGGCTTCTTGACCGCCGGCTTGGCGGCCACGGTCCTGGTCGCCACGACGGTCTTCACCTTGTGCGGGCGGGTGTTGCCGTAGCTGCCGGCGTAGATCTTGCCGCGGGTCGTCTTGCGGTCGCCCTTGCCCATGGGAACTCCTTAAGTCTCGGGTATTTGCGATGGCCGGTCAGGATAGCAGCGCGACTGCCGGCCGCCTAGCCCGGGCGCCGGCGCGGACACTTGCCGCCTGTGCGCCGGTGCCGGCGCCGGGATCCGCGTTCAGCGCAGGTCGTGCCCGCGGCAGGCGTGCTCGCTGTCCGGGCACGCCTGCGCCTCGATCTGCACGGTCGCGTGGGCGATGCCGTAGCGGTCGCGCAGCACGCGCTTGATCGCCAGCAGGGCGGCGTGGGTATCGGCGCCCTCGCAGACGCGCGCGTGCAGTGTCGCCACGCGCGAGCCGGAGGCGATCTGCCAGACGTGCAGGTGGTGGATGTCGGCGACGTCGGGATCGGCGGCGTGCAGCGCCGCGGCCAGCGCCTGCGGCTCGACGCCTTCGGGCACGCCTTCCAGCAGGATGTGCGCGGAGCGGCGCAGCAGGCTCCAGGCGCTGCGCAGGATCAACAGCGAAACCAGCAGCGACAGCAGCGGGTCCGCCCACAGCCAGCCGGCGTAGCGCACCAGCAGCGCGGCGACGATCGCCGCGACCGAGCCGAGCAGGTCGCCGAGCACGTGCAGGCTGGCGCCGGCGGCGTTGACGTCGTCGGCGTCGTGGCCGTGCAGGCTGCGCAGCACCAGCGCGTTGACGCCGAGGCCGAGCAGCGCGATCGACAGCATCACGCCGGACAGGATCGGCTGCGGCTGGCGCAGGCGCACCGCCGCCTCGTAGGCGATCCACGCCACCAGCACGAGCTGGGTCAGCGCGTTGACGAAGCCGGCCAGTACCTCCAGGCGTGCGTAGCCGAAGCTGCGCCGCGCGTCGGCGGGTCGCCGCGCGAAGTGCGCGCCGAGGAACGCCAGCAGCAGCGCCAGCGCGTCGACCAGCATGTGGCCGGCATCGGCCAACAGCGCCAGCGAGCCCGACCACCAGCCGCCCACCGCCTCGGCGGCCAGCATCAGCGCGGTCAGCACGAACGCGATCAGCAGCGTGCGCGCGCCGCGCGGCGCGTGCGCATGATCGTGCCCATGCTCGTGGGCGTGAGAAGGATGGCCGTTCATCTGCGGTCGATGCTAGGCAACCGCGGTACCGTTACACAATTGCAGCGGTACGCGGCGTTCAGGTCGGCACGCAGCCGCACTGCGCATCGTGCACGTGCAGGCGCATCAGCCGCAGGTTGGCGACGTGGGCGAGCGCGACAAGGAAGCCGCCGGTGGCGATCAGCGTCGCGTGCCACGCGGGTGCGCGGCCGAGATCCACGGCGAGGCCGGCCAGCAGCAGCGCGATGCCCGGCAGCAGCAGCACGAACGCGCGCCCGCTGCGGTGGCGGCGGTAGCCGTTCCAAATGGTCAGCGCCGCCAGCGTGCAGGCGAAGACGACGAAGCCGCGCTCGAAACCATGATCGGCGAGAAAGCCGAGACCGAGCGCCGGCAGCAGCGCCAGCACGAACGGCAGCGCCGCGCAGTGCACGGCGCAGAGCAGCGACGCGGTCGCGCCGACGCGATCGGCGTGGCGCCACCAGGGCAGTTCGGGGCGAGAGTCTTCCGGCAAGTTGTTCATGACCCAGGCGATGGTAGTGACTTCCGGCAGGGTGCGTTCCGTATATGTTACATTATAACATTACAAACACCAACCCTGTCCTACCGGAGTCCCGCATGCGTCCCACCCTGCTCGCGCTGGCCCTGACCGCCGCGCTCGCTTCCGCCGCCCACGCCCAGCAAGCCGATCCCGCCGCACCGAGCGGCGAGAGCAGCGCCGCCGCGACGCCCGACCAGGGCACCGCCTCCTCCGGCAAGACCACGCAGCTGGAAGCGGTGCAGGTGAGCGGCGTACTGGACCTGGCACGCAACGGCCTGTCGCCCAGCACCGGCAGCAGCGAGTACGTGTTCGACCGCAAGTCGATCCAGCAGCTGCCGCTGGGCGACGCCACGCCGCTGAACGAACTGCTGCTGCAGGCGCCCGGCGTGGTGCAGGACTCGTTCGGCCAACTGCACGTGCGCGGCGACCACGGCAACCTGCAGTACCGCATCAACGGCATCATCATCCCGGAGAGCATCAGCGGCTTCGGGCAGACGCTGGACACGCGCACCATCGACTCGGTGAGGCTGCTCACCGGCGCGCTGCCCGCGCAGTACGGCTACCGCACCGCCGGCGTCGTCGACATCACCACCAAATCGGGCGCGCAGCAGGGCAACGGCGGCAGCGTCGGCCTGTTGGGCGGCTCGTTCGGCACGCTCAACCCGAGCGCGCAGTGGTACGGCAGCGATGGCCGCCTGGCCTGGTATTTCACCGCCAACTACCTGCAGAGCGACATCGGCATCGAGAATCCGACGCCCTCGCGCAACGCCATCCACGACCGCACGCACCAGACCAAGGCGTTCGGTTACCTGTCGTACCTGCTGAACGACACGACGCGCCTCGGCTTCATGTTCGGCATCACCGACAACCGTTTCGAGATCCCAAACAATCCCGACCAGCAGCCGACCTTCGTCTACGGCAACATCAACGACTTCGACTCGGCGACCTTGAACGAACGCCAGCGCGAGAAGACCCGCTTCGGCATCGCCTCGCTGCAGGGCAAGCTGGGCGCGACCGACTACCAGGTCGCGCTCGGCCAGCGCTACTCCAGCGTGGATTTCACGCCGGACGTGATCGGCGACCTGATGTTCAACGGCGTCGCCTCCGACGTCGGCCGCGGCAACCGTGCCAACACGCTGCAGGCCGACCTGTCCTCGCCGCTCGGCGAGAACCACACGCTGCGCTACGGCATCTACGCCAGCCAGGAGCGTGCGCTGTCGAGCAACGACGCGCTGGTGTTCCCGGCCGATGCCGACGGCAACCAGACCAGCACCACGCCGATCGGCATCGTCGACGACAGCCGCAAGATCGGCCACCAGTACGGCGCCTACGTGCAGGACGAGTGGCAGCTCACCGACAAGCTGACCGCCAATTTCGGCGTGCGCGCCGACAAGGTCAGCGCGTTCATCAAGGAAGGCCAGGTGAGCCCGCGCTTCGGCCTCGTGTACCAGGCGACCGACAGCACCACGCTGCACGCCGGCTTCGCCCGCTATTTCACGCCGCCGCCGACCGAGCTGATCGCGCCGGCCGACATCGCGCTGTTCCAGGGCACCACCAACCAGCTGCCCGGCGACGTCAACACCGACGTCAAGTCCGAGCGCTCCAGCTACTACGACGTCGGCGTGCAGCAGCAGGTCGGCGCGCACCTGACGCTCGGCCTCGACGCCTACTACCGCGAAGTGAAGAACCTGCAGGACGAAGGCCAGTTCGGCGCCGCGCTGGTGTTCTCGCCGTTCAACTACGCGCGCGGCAAGGTGCGCGGCGCGGAGTTCACCGCCAGCTACGCCAACGGCCCCTGGACCGCCTACTTCAACCTGACCAGCAGCCGCGCCATGGGCAAGCAGATCGAGTCCGGCGAGTACAACTTCGACGCGGACGAACTGGCCTACATCGCGAACCACTGGGTGCACCTCGACCACGACCAGAAGCTCGCCTCGTCCGGCGGCTTCACCTACGCGATCGACGAGGCCACGCGCATCGGCGCCGACTACATCTACGGCAGCGGCCTGCGCAAGGACTTCGCCAACACCGCCTCGCTGCCGTCGTACTTCCAGCTCGACCTCAGCGTGACGCACGGCTTCGACCTGCCGCAGATCGGCAGGCTGGACGCGCGCCTGTCGCTGATCAACGCCTTCGACCGCGTCTACCAGTTGCGCGACGGCAGCGGCATCGGCGTCGGCGCGCCGCAGTTCGGCCCGCGCCGCGGCGTGTACCTCGGCCTGCAGAAGGACTTCTGATCGCCGTTGCGATTGGCGCCGGCTATGCGCTGCGGCACTGCCGGCAGACGCCGTGCACTTCCAGCGTCTGCGCCTTGGCGCGGAAGCCCAGCGCCTTGGCCTGCGCCTCGATCAGGTCGGCGACCTCGCCCTCGTCGCACAGCTCGACCGCGCTGGAGCACACGTCGCAGATCAGGAACGGTACCTGGTGCGCTTCCGCCGGGTGGTGGCAGGAGACGAACGCGTTGATCGACTCGAGCTTGTGGATGAAGCCCTGTTCGAGCAGGAAGTCGAGCGCGCGGTAGACGGTCGGCGGCGCGGCGGAACCGTGGCGGTCGCGCAGCCGGTCGAGCAGATCGTAGGCCTTGATCGGCTTGTTCGCGGCGGCGACCAGTTCCAGCACCTCGCGGCGCAGCGGGGTCAGGCGCAGCGCGCGGCTCTCGCAGGCCGCCTCGACCTCGCGCACGAAATCGGCGGCATCCGGCTCGTGCGCGTGGCGGTGATGCGAATGGTGGCGCGCAGCAGGATTCATGCGGTCGACCTCGTCGCGATCATAACACCGCGCCGGGCGGCGCCTTTCAGCCGGGGCGGCCGCGCGGGGGCGTCGCCGCGGGCGTGCGCTTCGGCAGCGCCAGCGGCACGATCCAGCCGAACGGGCCGAGCAGCAGCGCCCACGCCACGCCGTGCCAGAAACGCCCGCGCCGCCAGCCGATCAGCGCGCCGACCGCGACGCACGCCACGGTGAACCACAACAGCGGCCACCACGGCAGCAGCGCCATCAGGTTGCGCAAGATCTGCCACGCCGCATCCGGCGCATCGAGGTCCACGCCGTTCAGCGCGCTGGCCAGCAGGTCGCTCATGGCAAACCCTCGCTCCGATCTCGTCCCCCGCCGCATGCGGAGAGGGGGCGGCGCGCAGCGCGCCGCGCCGATGGGTGGTCGATGCGGTTCGGCCCTGCCTCACCGCATCCTGCTCGATAGTGGGCGCGGCATCGCGCGCGGGCTCAGCCCGCCGCGCGCGCGATCGCGTCGTCGATGCGCCTGAGCGCGTTGCTCTGCCCGGCGAGGTAGACCGTGTGCTCGATCGACGGCGACACCTGGGTGCCGGTGATCGCCACGCGCAGCGGCTGCGCGATCTTGCCCATGCCGACGCCGAGCTCGGCCGCGACCGCCTCGATCGCCTTGTGCACGCACTCGGGCGTCCACGACGGCAGCGCCGCGAAGCGCGCGCGCGCGGCGGCCAGCACGGCGGCGGCGCCGTCGGCCCTGAGGTGCTTCTGCACGGCCTTCTCGTCCCAGTGCTCGATCGGCGCGTACCAGATGCGCGCGCGCTCGGCCATCTCCTTCAGCGTCTGCACGCGGTCGCGCAGCGCGACGATCACGTCGGCCGGATCCGGGCCGGCGGCCGGGTCGATGCCGGCCGCGCGCAGGTGCCAGTCGAAGTGCGGGACGATCTCCAGCGGATCGTCGTTCTTCAGGTACTGCTGGTTCAGCCAGCCGAGTTTCTCGGTATCGAAGCGCGAGGCGGACTTGTTGACGTCGGCGATGTCGAACAGGTCGATCATCTGCTGGACCGAGAAGATCTCCTGGTCGCCGTGCGACCAGCCGAGCCGCACCAGGTAGTTCAGCAGCGCGTGCGGCAGGTAGCCGGCGTCGCGGTACTCCATCACGCCGACCGCGTTGGTGCGCTTGGACAACTTCTTGCCGTCCTTGTCGAGGATCATCGGCAGGTGCGCGAACGCCGGCACCGGCGCGCCCAGCGCGTGGTAGATGTTGATCTGCCGCGGCGTGTTGTTGACGTGGTCGTCGCCGCGGATCACGTCGGTGATCTTCATGTCGATGTCGTCGACCACCACCGCGAAGTTGTAGGTGGGGAAGCCGTCGGAGCGGAAGATCACCAGGTCGTCCAGTTCCTCGTTCGACCACTCGACGCGGCCCTTCACCTTGTCGTCGAACACCACCGTGCCGCCGTCCGGGTTGCGGAAGCGGATCACCGGCGTGACGCCGGGCACCGGCTCGCCGTGCGTGCGGCAGTGGCCGTCGTAGCGCGGCTTCAGGCCCTTCGCCATCGCCTCCTCGCGCAGCGCGTCGAGGCGCTCGCGCGAGCAGTAGCAGCGGTAGGCCTTGCCGGCGCGGACCATGTCCTCGGCGACCTGGCGGTAGCGGTCCATGCGCAGGGTCTGGTAGTACGGGCCCTCGTCGTGCTGCAGGCCCAGCCACTGCATGCCGTCGAGGATCGCCCTGACCGCGGCCTCGGTGGAGCGCTCGCGGTCGGTGTCCTCGATGCGCAGGATGAACTGGCCGCCGCGATGGCGGGCTTCCAGCCAGCAGTACAGCGCGGTGCGCGCGCCGCCGATGTGCAGATAGCCGGTGGGACTGGGGGCGAAGCGGGTGCGTACGGTCATCGCGGGGCCGGCGGATCGATGCGGAAAAGGCGCATAGTCTAATCAAACTCCGCGCGCGGGACGCTGGAAGCCGCCCGCCGGCGCCCCCATGTCCTCGCGGCACCCCGACAGGCCGCCCATGAACGCCGCATCCGACACCCTGCCCGCCGACGGCCAGCGCCGCGCGCTGCGCATGCTGCTGCCGTACCTGCGCGCCTATCCCGGCCGCATCGCGCTGGCGCTGTCGCTGCTGATCGTCGCCAAGGTCGCCAACCTCGGCGTGCCGCTGGTGCTGAAGGGGATCGTCGATCACCTCGACGCGCGCACCGCGCTGCTCGCGGTGCCGGGGCTGCTGCTGGCGGCGTACGGCGTGCTGCGCCTGTCGGCGACGCTGTTCGCGCAACTGCGCGAGCTGGTGTTCGAGCGCGTCTCGCAGCACGCCATGCGCGCGTCCGGCATCGCCGCGTTCCGCCACCTGCACGCGCTCAGCCTGCGCTTCCACCTCGACCGCCACACCGGCGGCGTCGCCCGCGACATCGAGCGCGGCACGCGCGGCATCTACAACCTGCTCGGCTACGCGATCTTCAACGTGATCCCGACCCTGGTCGAGATCGCGCTGGTTGCCGCGCTGCTGCTGCAACGCTTCGACTGGCGCTTCGCCGCGATCACGCTGGCGACGATGGGGCTGTACATCTTCCTCACCGTGCGCATCACCGAGTGGCGCACGCGCATGGTGCGCGAGATGCACCAGGTCGAATCCACCGCCAACGCGCGCGCGGTCGACAGCCTGCTCAACTACGAGACGGTCAAGTACTTCGGCAACGAGGACTTCGAGGCCAGGCGCTACGACGCGGACCTGCGCCGCTACGAGGAAGCCGCGGTGCGCACGGAAAGCTCGCTCGGCCTGCTGAACGGCACGCAGAGCCTGATCATCGCCGTCGGCCTGACCGCGCTGATGGCGATGGCCGCGCAGGGCGTGGTCGCCGGCCGCCTCACGCTCGGCGACCTGGTGCTGGTCAACGCGCTGCTGATCCAGCTCTCGGTGCCGCTGAACTTCCTCGGCATGACCTACCGCGAGATCAAGCGCGGCCTGACCGACATGGAGCACATGTTCCACCTGCTCGACGCCCATGCCGAGGTGTGCGACGCGCCGGGCGCCAAGCCGCTGGCGCTGCGCGGCGGCGAAGTGCGCTTCGAGCGCGTGTCGTTCCGCTACGACCCCGAGCGCGCGATCCTGCACGACGTCGACTTCGTCATCCCGCCCGGCCGCACGGTCGCCGTGGTCGGCGCCACCGGCGCCGGCAAGTCGACGCTGTCGCGCCTGCTGTTCCGCTTCTACGACGTCAGCGGCGGCCGCATCCTGATCGACGGCCAGGACATCCGCGCGGTCGCGCAGGACTCGCTGCGCGCGGCGATCGGCATCGTCCCGCAGGACACCGTACTGTTCAACGACACCATCTACTACAACATCGCCTACGGCCGCCCGGACGCGAGCCGCGAGGAAGTGGAGGCGGCCGCGCGCGCCGCGCACATCCACGACTTCATCGTCGGCCTGCCGCTGGGCTACGAGAGCACCGTCGGCGAGCGCGGCCTGAAGCTGTCCGGCGGCGAGAAGCAGCGCGTGGCGATCGCGCGCACGCTGCTGAAGCGGCCGGCGATCCTGCTGTTCGACGAGGCGACCTCGGCGCTCGACACGCGCACCGAGAAGGTGATCCAGGCGGAGCTGGCCGAGATCGCGCGCGGGCGCACCACGCTGATCATCGCGCACCGGCTGTCGACGATCGTCGACGCCGACGAGATCCTGGTGCTCGACCACGGCCGCATCGTCGAACGCGGCACGCACGCCGCGCTGCTGGCGCAGGGCGGCCGCTACGCCGCGCTGTGGGCGCTGCAGCAGCGCGACCCCCAGGCGGCCGCCGCCTCGCCGACGCCCGCGCGCGCGACGCTCGGCTGAGCGCGCCGGGCGCCGCGGTCGCTCACTTCACGTGGACGGTGATCCGCTGCGACACGATCGGCGGATCGAACTGCAGATGGTTGGCGCCGCCGAGGTCAAGCTGCAGCGTGTGCGTGCCGGGCGCGAGGTGCAGCACGGTTTCGGTCTGGCCGTTGCCGAAGTGGATGTGCCGGTCGTCCTTCGGAATCGGCCGGTCGGCCGGCGGCAGTTCCTTCACGTCCACCAGCAGGTGGTGGTGGCCGGTGCCGGCCTTGTCGGTGCCGGCCGGCGCCACGCCCATGCCGGACAGGCCGAAGCGCACGGTCACGTCGCGGCCGACCGTGGCGCCGTCCTTCGGGCTGATGAAGTAAAGCTTTACGCCGTCCGGCGCCTTGCTGCGCGGCAGCGGGCTTGCGCCCTGCGCCAGCGCGCCAGCGGCGCAGAGGACGAGGGCCAGTGCGGTCAGGCTGCGGTTCATCGCGAATCCTCCGTGGCGGGAAGCCCGCATGATACGCCGCGGAGCGGCCGGGGCCGGCGGCGGCTTGCGCGGATCCCGCACGCGCATCGAAGCCGCGCCGCCGATGCGCCGGGGCGCATGCCGCCATGGCACCCCGCCCGGGCGCGCGCAGCGCGGACGCCCTCGCGACAGGGACTCGTCGCGACTTTCCCTTACAATGCCGGACGCATTCGAGCGTGACAGGGGAAACCGCGGCATGCATGTTCTCAAGATCGCACTCTCGGGCGTGGCCGAAGACGACGCCGCGCAGTTCCAGGCGGCGCTCGCCGGCCTGGACCCGCAGTTGTCGCAGCTCTGGCTGTGGGCCGACGAGTCCGGCGCCGACCTGATCGTGGTCGACACCGACAGCGTCTGGGGCCATATGGCCTGGCTGCGCGCCACCGGCACCGGCAAGCGCACCGCGCTCTACACGGAGGCCGTGCACACCCAGGATTCCGACCTGGTCCTGGCCAAACCGCTGGACCCGCAGGCGTTCGCCGCGGTGCTGGCGCAGGTCGCCGGCGAGCGCGGCATGCCGGTTGGCGACGGCGTGCGCGCCGCGCACCGGGCCGCCGCCGAGGCTGCGCGCGCGGCGAGCGAACCGGCCGCGCCGTCGGAAGCGCCCGCCGCGAACGTGGAAGATGCGGCGCCCGCGCCGGTGACCGAACCGCACGCAGCCGCCCCCGCGCCGGCCGCCCCGGCACAACCCGTCCTCGCCGAACCGGCGCCGCCGGCGGCTGAACCGGCCGCGGCCGAGACGGAGACGCCGCCGCCGTCCAGCATCGGCGGGATGCTGCGGGCGCGGCGCCTGGACGGCCCGAGCCGCGCGGCCGCCGGCGCCACGACGCTGATATTCGACCCCGAGCGCGATGCCTATTACGGCGAGGCCATGCTGAAGCCGCTGAAGGCCCTGTTCGACCTGCCGCCCGACGCGCTGACGCCGGTCGACGCCGACGCGCTGGCGCGCGCGCGCCAGGGCCAGGCCCATCCGCTGGCGCGGCTGCGCTGGTTCGCCGCGCTCAGCGCCACGCCCGGCGCGCTGGCCGCGGGGCTCGATCCGCAGGCCAGCTACAAGCTGACGCGCTGGCCGCAGATCGAGCGCGAGTTCCCGCGCCACTTCCGCATCGCCACCGCGATGATGAAGCAGGCCGGCACGCTCGCCGCGATCGCCGAAGCCTCCGGCGCGCCGGTCGAGGACGTCGCCGATTTCGTCAACGCGCACCACGCGCTCGGCTACGTTGCCGTCGAGGGCGCAGCCGCCGACGGCGGCGACGGCCAGCGCGGCCTGCTGGCGCGCATGCGCCTGCGCTGACCGCGCGCCGCGCCTTTCCACCGCGCGCGTCGCCGCGAACGCCGAACGCCGCGGCCGTCGCACCGGATTCCGCGCGGCGACGGCGCGACGGATCGCGGGGGCGGCGGGCGGGGCCCGCCCGACGCGTCGAAGGACAGCGTCATCGTCGCGTCATGCGGCGATCACCTCGCCGCAACGCGCGCACCGCAAGCTGGCGGCAGTCGACCCGGAGTCGCGCATGCGCGTCAGCATCGTCACCGAGACCTACCCGCCCGAGATCAACGGCGTGGCGTTGACCGTGCACGGCCTCGCGCACGGCCTCGCCGCGCGCGGCCACGCGGTGCAGGTAGTGCGCCCGCGCCAGCCCGCGGACGCGTCCGACCCCGGCGTCGCCACGCTCCGCGTGCGCGGCGTGGCGCTGCCGCGCTACGCCGGCCTGCGCTTCGGCCTGCCCGCCGGCGGCCGGCTCCGGCACGCGTGGCGCGCCGCGCGCCCGGACGCGATCTACGTCGCCACCGAGGGCCCGCTCGGCGGGTCCGCGCTGCGCGCAGCGAGCCGCCTCGGCATTCCCGCCTGCACCGGCTTCCACACCCGCTTCGACGACTACGCCGCGCACTACGGCGCGGGCCTGCTCACCCCGCTGGTGCGGGCGCACCTGCGCCGTTTCCACAGGCGCGCCGCGGCCACGTTGGTGCCGACGCGCGCGCTGGCCGACGAGCTTGCCGCGCTCGGCATCGGCAACGCGCGCCTGCTGCACCGCGCGGTCGACACCGCGCTGTTCCATCCGCAGCGCCGCGACGCCGCGCTGCGCGCCGGCTGGGGCGCCCGCGACGGCAGCCTGGTCGTGCTGTACGTCGGCCGCATCGCGCCGGAGAAGAACCTCGACCTCGCCGTGCGCGCGTTCCGCACCCTGCAGGCGCGCGTCCCGGACGCGCGCTACGTGTGGGTGGGCGACGGTCCCGCGCGCGCCGCGCTGGCGGCGGCCCACCCCGACTTCATCTTCGCCGGCACGCGGCACGGCGAGGACCTGGCGCGGCACTACGCCAGCGCCGACCTGTTCCTGTTTCCCAGCCTCACCGAGACTTTCGGCAACGTGACGCTGGAAGCGATGGCGAGCGGCCTCGCCGTCGTCGCCTACGACCGCGGCGCCGCGCGCGAGCACCTCGCCGACGGCATCAGCGGCATGCGCGTGCCGGCCGGCGACGCCCGCGGCTTCGTCGCCGCGGCCTTCGCGCTCGGCTTCGACGCGGCGCTGCGCGAGGCGCTGCGCCGGAACGCGCGCAGCGCCGTCGCCGCGCTGACGCCCGCGGCGGCGATCGCCGAATTCGAGTCGCTGCTCGCGCAGCTCGTGCGGGAACGGGACCATGGCCACGTCGCTTTCGCTGCCCGGGTTTGACCGGCGCCTGTGCGTCGCCGCCAACCGCTGGGGCGCGCGTCGCGCGGTCGCTGCCTTCTTCGGCGCGATCAGCCGACTCGGCGACGGGGCGTTCTGGTATGCGCTGATGCTGGTCTTCGCCGCGCTCGGCGGCGGGCGCGGCGTGCAGGCCGCGCTGCACATGCTGGCCACCGGCACGGTGGCGCTGGCGCTGTACCGCGGCCTGAAGCGCTGGACGCGCCGCCCGCGCCCGTTCCGCGCCTGCGATGGCGTGGTCGCGCACGCGCCGCCGCTGGACGAGTTCAGTTTTCCCTCCGGCCACACCCTGCACGCGGTCAGCTTCAGCCTCGTCGCGCTGGCCTACTTCCCCGCCCTCGCCGTCCTGCTGCTGCCGTTCACCGCGCTGATCGCCGCTTCGCGCGTGGTGCTGGGGCTGCACTACCCAAGCGACGTGCTGGCCGCGGCCGGCATCGGCGTCGCGCTCGGCAGCCTGTCGTTGTGGATCGTGCCCGGGGTAGCGCTGCCGGCCTGACCATGCGCGGGGCGGAAGCCGCTGCGCAGGCTTTGCGCCGCCCCCTCGCCCTGGCCGCGGGAACGGCGAAGGGCGCGGCGCCGCTCGCGAACCGCGTCCGCTCAGACGCGGTCGGCCACCGGATACAGCTCCCGGTTTTCGCGCTGCATCCGGTTCCAGAGGATGTCGAGGATGCCGTTCGATTCGGCCATGAACTTGCGCGGATCAGCCTTGATCGCGTTCGGCGTTGGCCAGCGCTTGCCCCAATCGGCGATCTGCGCGGCGATGCCGCCCATCTCCGTGGCAAAGCGCTTCGACAGCGTCGCCACCGCGGCATCCGCCGAGCGCTGCAGCTCGGGATACAGGTGGCGGTCCTCGGCGGCCAGGTGCAGCGTCAGCTTGCCCAGCAGCTTGGACAGCAGCGACCTCGACGCCGCGCCGTCCGCGGCGAGCTTCGACTCGACCAGGGTCGCCCGCAGCTCCGAGGCGAGGCGCAGGATTTCCACGTGCTGCTCACGAAATTTGTCTGTACGTGCCATATCGATGTACTCGGTGGTTGATTCGCGCAAAAAAATTACCGGCGCTCCATGCCGGCACAGCGTCCCGTATCGTCTGAGTCGGCAGTCGCAGGCCCGACTTGAGTCCCGCACCGCGCGGCCTTCGCATGGCGCGAGTCGGCGCCGGATCGAGGCGTGTCGGGCGGGGCGACCGTTTGGCCGCGCCCGTCCCTCCCGCGGCGGCTAGAGCCTGGCGGCCGCGGCGCGCAGTACGCGCGGGCGCTCCTGCGCGTCCCAGTCGGCCTGGGCAGTCTGTCGCTGTGACTCGCGCGGGGGCGACGCTGCTCGCCTGAACTCAACCCGCGGTGTAAATCCGCACGCAGTTGCGCCCGGCGCGCTTGGCGGCGTACAGCGCCTGGTCGGCGCGCCGCACCAGCCGGTCCAGCGTGTCGTCACCGGGCAGGATTTCGGCCACTCCACTGCTGATCGTCACGCGCAGCTCGCGACCATCGATGCGCTGCACCGCTGCGGCGACGCCATGGCGCATGGCCTCGGCCACGGAACAGGCGCCGTCCGCGGCCGTGTTCGGCAGCATCACGATGAATTCCTCGCCGCCGTAGCGGGCAATGATGTCGGCTTCGCGCGTGTAGCCGCGCGCGATTCCCGCGACTTGTCGCAGCACCGCGTCGCCGGCCTGGTGACCGTAGGCGTCGTTGCAGTGCTTGAACTCGTCGATGTCGAACAGCAGCACCGAGAGCGGCGTGCGGTAGCGCTGCGACACGGCAAACATCTGCTCGGCCAGTTCGAAGAAGTAGCGCCGGTTGTCGAGACCGGTCAGTTCGTCCGTACGCGCCTTGGTCTGCTCGCGTGCCAGCACCTGCTGCAGCTCGCGGTTCATCGCGTCGATGGCGGCGTTGGCCTGGCGCAGCTTCTCCTCCGCCGCCTTGCGCGCGGTGATGTCCTGGTTGACGATGATCGCGCCGGTGATGGCGCCGGCCGCGTCGCGCAGCGGCAGTCCGGAATTGAGGATGATCTTGCTGCTGCCGTCGAAGCACTCGATGCGGACCTCCTCGTCGATCGAGGTCTCGCCCTTGCGGATTGCGCGCGCAGCCGCCCACTCGTCCGCGGCGATGCGCCGTCCGGTGCCCAGCCACCAGCCCTTGTATTCGCCGTAGCGCTCGGGGCCGACATACAGCGCGCCGCCCCAGATGCGCTGGCCGGCGGAGTTGCCGTGGATGATCTGCCCCTGCGCATCCATGATCCACACGCCGACCGGCAGCGCTTCCAGCACCTTGCGCCGCAGCGCCTCGGCCTCCTGCAGCTGCTGCTCGACCAGCTTGCGCGCGGTGATGTCCTCGTGCACGACGGCGAGATAGGGAGCCCCCTCGTGCATCAAGCGGGTGACGTGGGCGACGAACCAGCGCGGACCGTCGGGCGACGGCAGCGGGTACTCGATGGTGTGGCCATCGCGCGCTTCGTGCAGGATGCCGCGCAAGCCGTCCAGCATGGCCTGCGCGTAGCCGTCGTCGCCGCGCCTCGCTGCGGCTTCGCAGACCTCGAGGTAGTTGGCGCCGACGTAGAACGTATCGGCGTCGCCGCCGTGGGCGCACGCGAAGCGCTTCCACGGTTCGTTGACCGCGACGATGGTGCCGCGCAGGTCGAGCACGGCGATCTCCACGCTCAACGCGTCGATCACGTCGCTGGCGAGCGCCTGCTTCATGGCTGCCTCCCGAAACGAGCGCCATCGTGCATGGCGGACCGCCGGCGTTCGCGGCGGCCGCCGCGACCGATCATCGGCCCCGGTTTGCAGGGGCGTCAACCGCGACGGGACCGCAACGGCCGGACGCCGCTATTCGGCCAGCGCGGCGCCAGCGTCGAACGGCGCGGTCCGCGACGCCAGCGCGCGCAGATCGACATGCTCGATGCGGATCGGCTCGTAGCGCTCGCTGAAGGCGACCTCGCCCGGCCGCCAACCATCCAGCCTGCGCACCGCGCCCCAGAAGCGCTTCAGGCCCTCGATCTGCAGCGCGACCAGGCCGAGTTCGTTGTCGCGGTCGACCATCGGGTCGGCCACGCCGGTCGGCCGCGGCGGCTCGCCGTACAGCGCGGTGCCGAACAGCACGTCCCAGAGCGCGAACACCTGGCCGTAGTTGCAGACATGCAGGCGCGGCCGCGCCGGATCGACGCGCATGTGGTGCAGGCGGTGGAACTTCGGGTCGACGGAGATCTTCTCCAGCACCGGGCCGAAGCCGATGCGCACGTTGGCGTGCGAGAAGTTCTGCACCAGCTCGCCGAGCAGCATCAGCCAGGCGAACGCGTCGGCGGACACGCCGAACGCCACGCCCACCGCCGCCAGCACGAACGATTGCAGCGCGCCGTCCAGGTAGTTGCTGCGATCGTTGGCCCAGCAGCTCAGCTGGCGCTGGCTGTGGTGCATGCTGTGCATCGCCCACCACCACGGGATCCAGTGCTGCACGCGGTGCATCCAGTAGTAGGTGCAGTCGTAGGCGAGGTAGTAGCCGATGAACAGCGCCCAGCGGTGTCGGCCCAGCCAGGGAAACAGATGCTGCAGGTCGAAGCCGCCGGCACCGCCGCCGCCCGCGCTGGCGCCGCCGGCCAGCCAGTTGGCGAACGGCGTCAGGATCAGGAACGAGAACAGCGGGAACACGCCGACCAGCATCAGCCACGTGTAGTGGAAGTCGATGCGCGCGTAGCGGCGGTCCTCCCAGCGCTCGACCGGTAGCCAGCGCTCCAGCGGGCGGAACAGGAAGCCGATGATGCACAGCTGCAGCGTCGCGATCATCAGCGACGCGGCGATGTCGGCCGGATCGTCGGTCAGTCCGGTCAGGTGCAGCACGGCCAGCACCGGCGCGATCGCGTGCTGGCCGATCCAGGCGGCGGCATGGGACCAGTGGAGGGACAGGTCGGGCATGGCTTCGCGAGCACGTCGCAGCGTCCCGGGGCCAGGCGCGCACGGCGATCATGCGAACGCCAGCTTGCGGGGGTCCTTCCGCGGCGGCGCCTCACTTGGCGGCGTTCGTCACCACCGGCTGGCCGTTCTGCACCGCGAAGGTGAACGCATAGTCCAGGCTGAACGGCAGGGTCTCGACGCGCTGCACCTTGGCGCCGTGGTCGCTGTCGACCCAGGTGACGATGCGCAGCGGCGTGTAGGTCCAGGCCATCACGGTTCGGCGGATCGCGGTGGCGAATGCGTCGGCATGCGGCGGCGCGGATGCGCCGGGCGCGACGAGCATGCGCACGTCGGCGACGCGGCCGTCGGCGCCGACGATCACCTTGGCCGCGAACGCCTGTGGCGGCAGACGCAGCGGCAGCAGTTCCGCCGGATAGGGTGGCGCGGGATGGTCGACCGGTTCGGGTTTGCTGAAACTCTGCTGTGGCTCGAGCACGTAGCGGCTCTGCGCGGGGTCGACCAGCGCGCGGTAGGACACGTCGCCGCGGTTGGGCGGATCGACGCGCACGTCCGCGTGCCGGCAGCCGCCCAGCACGGCGGCGCCCGCCAGCAGCCATGCCGCGGCGCGTGCGGATGTCCAAGTCAACGACCCCGTCATCCCTGCCCCTCACGCCTTGAACCGCTCGACGTGCCGCTCCGGAACACGCTCGTCCAAGCGCTGGCGATCGCGACGTCCGTGATCCTAACTAGTTCTGCGACGTGCTCGCTTGCGTTGCTTCAAGGCGCGCGTCGACGGCGCACGGCGGGCTTTCTTTGGCGCGCGCGAAGATACCGAAGAAGCCGCCTTCACCTTCACGGCCTTCCCCACTTTCGAGGTTGCTTTGGCCCTGCGGACGACCGTGCGTCGCCCTGCAGGCGCGCCCGCCGACTGCATCGCCATCACCGCGGCGCGGGCGAGGAAACCGGAACGCGACTCTCCTTGGAGCGCCGCGAAGGCATCGATCTTTCGCAGCAGACGACCCGGCAGCGTGATGTCCACCCGCCGCGCCCGCGTGTCGAGGCGCGAGACGTCGATGTCGACCAGCATCCACACCCCATCCGAGTACTCCGGCGAATGCACCAGGTCATCGAGAGGGGTCGGCTGCGGAATCTCCACATCCTCGCCTTCGCAGTAGACCTCGACGGCCTCCTGCACCTTGGACGGCAGATCGTCCCACGAATCCGCGGCCGAAAAGCAACCCGCGAAATCGGGCACGATGACGCCATGCGCATGACTGGCATCGCCGGGATGAACGTAGACCGGATACAACATGATTACCTCCACTCCCAACCTGCCCGCCGAAAGATCGCGCGCAGCGTGCCTATCGGCAGATCCTTGCGGGGATGAGGCACGACCACGTGACGGGACTTGTCGGGATGTTTGAACTTGCGGTGGTCGCCCTTTCCGCCTGCAGCGACCCAGCCCTCCCTTTCCAATCGCCTGACAACTTCCTTGCCGTCCATGCTGTGTATTCTACACATTCATCCATGTTGCCATAGCAAGCGTGGAACGGGCCTCGGCCCACAGTAAGCGTGGCCGAATGGAAAATGGCGGCCTAAGGCCTACCCTATGCCGCTGGCGTCAGGCTTGTGCGAACGGCCGATGCATGGCGCCGCGCGGCATCGGCTGCACTTCGTAGGCGAAGCCGCGGTCGGCGAGGGTGACGGGGTCGTTGGCGGTGAAACGCTGCAACTCGGCGTCGTCCTCCACTTCGAGGATGCCGATGCCGTAGCTGCCGCGCGGGTCGGCCACCGGTCCGAAGGCGACCACGCAGCCGCGCTCCATCCAGCCGCGCCAGTACTGCGCGTGCTGCTGCATCAGCAGCATCTCGTCCGGCGTGATGTCCGCAGGAAAGCTCGGCCGCGGCGGCAGCAGCTTGCAGAAGAACGTCTTCATGCCCGCTCCCGTGACTACGATGCGGCGCGGTCGCCGCGCGCGGCATCGTGCGGCGTCGGCGGCGGATGCCGGCAGTGCCGGAAGGCACGAATCCGGCGCACGACGCCGGCCGCCGCAGGCCGCGGGCGGAAAGCAGCGTTCCTAGAGGCGCGTCACCGCCGCGCGCAGCACGCCGGGACGCTCCTGCGCGTCCCAGTCGGCCGCGCCGGCGACCTGGCCGCGGGCGCGCGCGGCGTCGAGCGCGTCGAAATCGACCGGCGCGATCAGCCAGGCCGCGCCCGGCTCGGCTTGGGCGACGATGCCGTCGTCGGGCAGGCCGCGCTCGGCGGGCGCGTAGATCGCGGCACGGCCGACGCTGGCGCCGAGCACGGGGCTCCACGGCGCGGCGCCGGCGGTCACCGCCTTCGCCACGTAGACCTGGTTCTCCAGCGCGCGCGCCATGCAGCCGACGCGCACGCGCGTCGCGCCGGCGGCGGTGTCGGTACTGCTCGGCACCAGCAGCAGGCGCATGCCGGCCTCGGCCTGCGCACGCGCGTAGTGCGGGAATTCGCTGTCGTAGCAGACCGCGATGCCGATGCGGCCGAAGCGCGTGTCGAACACGCGCAGCGCGTCGCCGGGCTCGATCATGCCGGTCTGCTTCTCGAAGCCGGTCAACGTCAGCTTGTCCTGCCACGCCGCCGCGCCGTCCGGCCCGAACAGGTAGGCGCGGTTGCGGTAGCGGTCGGCATCGGTGCGTTTGAAGAACGTGCCGGCGAGCAAGTGGATGCGATGGCGCGCGGCCAGGCCGGAGAACAGCGCCCGCCACGCATCGTGCAGGCCGTCGAGCGCGGCCAGCGATGCGGCGAGATCGCCGCGCACCCCGGGGCCGAACGCGTGGGCCGGCTCCAGCGCGAGGTACTCCGGCAGCACGACGATCTGCGCGCCCTGCGCCGCGACGGCACCGACCTCGCGCTCGACGCGCGCGGCGAAGTGCCCGAACGACGCCGGCGCGCCGATCGGCCATTGCGCGAGCGCGAGTTCAAGTTTCATGCACCGACCTCCGGCACCGCAGGATGCGCTGGGCGCAGCGCCGCACGCCCGCTTTCACGGCGCCGCGCGGCGCAGGCGCAACGCGTTCGACACCACCGACACCGACGACAGGCTCATCGCCGCCGCGGCGATCATCGGCGACAGCAGCAGGCCGAACGGCGGATACAGCACGCCCGCCGCCAGCGGCACGCCGACCGCGTTGTAGACGAAGGCGAAGAACAGGTTCTGGCGGATGTTGCGCACGGTGGCTCGCGACAGCGCGCGGGCGCGCAGGATCGCGGTCAGCTCGCCCTTCACCAGCGTCACCTGCGCGCTCTCCATGGCGACGTCGGTGCCGCTGCCCATGGCGATGCCGACGTCGGCGGCGGCCAGCGCCGGCGCGTCGTTGACGCCGTCGCCGGCCATCGCCACGCGGTGGCCCTCGCGTTTCAGCGTCTCGACCACCGCCACCTTGTCGGCCGGCGAGACGTCGGCGCGTACCGCGTCGATGCCGAGTTCGCGCGCCACCGCCTGCGCGGTGGTGGCGTTGTCGCCGGTCAGCATGACGATGCGCAGGCCGGCCTCGTGCAGGCGGCGGATCGCCTCCGGCGTGCTCGGCTTGATGCGGTCGGCGACGGCGAGCAGCGCGGCGGGCGCACCGTCGACGGTGAGGAACATCACCGTCGCGCCCTCGCCGCGCAGCGCCTCGGCGCGCTCGCGCGCGGCGGCGTCGAAGCCGATGTGCAGCTCGTCCATCAGCCGCGCGTTGCCCAGCGCGACCGCGCGGCCGTCGACGCGGCCGCGCACGCCGCGGCCGGGCAGCGCGACGAAGTCCCCGGCCTTGGGAATGGCGACGCCGCGCTCGGCGGCACCGGCGACGATCGCGCGCGCCAGCGGATGCTCGCTGGGCTGTTCCAGCGCGGCGGCCAGCGCCAGCGCGCGCGCTTCCTCGAAGCCGGCGAGCGCATGCACCGCGCGCAAGGCCGGCCGGCCTTCGGTGAGCGTGCCGGTCTTGTCCACCACCAGCGTATCGACCTCGCGCAGCGCCTCGATCGCGGCGGCGTCGCGGAACAGCACGCCGGCCTGCGCACCGCGGCCGCTGGCGACCATGATCGAGATCGGCGTGGCGAGACCGAGCGCGCACGGACAGGCGATGATCAGCACCGACACCGCGGCGATCAGCGCGTGCGCCAGCTTCGGATCGGGCCCGAGCGCCGCCCAGGCGACGAAGGCCAGCGCCGCCACCGCCACCACCGCCGGCACGAACCAGGCGGCGACGCGGTCGGCGACGCGCTGCAGCGGCGCCTTCGAGCGCTGCGCCTGCGCCACCAGCGCGACGATCTGCGCCAGCAACGTCTCGCCGCCGACCTTCTCCGCGCGCATGCTCAGCGCGCCGTCCTGGTTGACGGTGCCGCCGGCCAGCTTGTCGCCGGCCGCCTTGTCCACCGGCATCGGTTCGCCGGTCAGCATCGATTCGTCGACGTGGCTTGAGCCTTCCAGCACCACGCCGTCGGTCGGCACCTTCTCGCCGGGGCGCACCCGCAGCACGTCGCCGACGCGCACCTCGGCCAGCGGCACGTCGCGCTCGCTGCCGTCCGCGTCGATGCGGCGCGCGGTCTTCGGCGCCAGCCCCAGCAATGCCTTCAACGCCGCGCCGGTGCGGCGGCGAGCGCGTAGCTCGAGGAAATCGCCCAGCAGCACCAGGGTGACGATCACCGCGGCCGCCTCGAAGTACACCGCGACCGCGCCGTGGGCGTCGCGGAACGCCGGCGGAAACACGCCCGGCGCGGCGAACGCGACCGCGCTGTACAGCCAGGCCACGCCGGTGCCGAGCGCGATCAGCGTGTACATGTTGGGCGACCACGGCTTCAGCGACCTCCAGCCTCGCGCGAAGAACGTCGCGCCGCCCCACAGCACGACCACGCTCGCCAGCGCCGCCTCGGTCCACGCGGCGAGGCGGTCCCACGGCGCCGGCAGGTGCAGGCCGAACAGGTGCGGCCCCATCGCCACGGCCAATACCGGCAGGGTCAGCACCGCGCAGATCCACAGGCGCCGCGCCAGCGTGCGCAGGTCGCTGTCGTCTTCCTCCGCGGTCGGCAGCATCGGCTCCAGCGCCATGCCGCACTTCGGGCAATGGCCGGGGCCGATCTGCTGCACCTCGGGATGCATCGGACAGGTGTAGAGCGTGCCGGCCGGCACCGGCGCCGCGGGTTCGTCCGCATCGGCGCCGAGGTAGCGCGCAGGGTCGGCGACGAACTTCTCGCGGCAGCGCGCCGCGCAGAAGTAATAGGCCCGCCCGGCGTGCTCGGCGCGGTGCTTCGCCGTGTGCGGATCGACGCGCATGCCGCAGACGGGGTCGCTGACGCGATGCTCGCCCACCGCCGCCGAACCGTCGTGACCATGGGCGTGTCCGTGACCGGCGTGTGCGTGCGGCTCGTGTGCGTTCATGCGTGTTCCTCCTCGCCCAGCGCGCGCAGGATCGGGCAGCGCTCCAGCGCGCCGTGGCCGGGGCAGGCGCCGATCAGCAGCTTCAGCCCGCGGTGCACGCGCTGCAATTCGCGGATGCGCCGCTCGACCTCGCCGAGGCGCGCCTCGGCGCGTTGCTTGACGCCGCGCACGCCGCGCTCGCGGTCGGCCGACAGCGCCAGCAACTCGCGGATCCCGTCCAGGCTGAAGCCGAGCTCCTTGGCGCGGCGGATGAAGCGCAGGCGCTCGACCGCGGCCGCGTCGTAGTCGCGGTAGCCGGAGGCGCGCCGGCGCGGCGCCGGCAGCAGCCCCTCGCGCTCGTAGTAGCGGATGGTGTCGATGGCGACGCCGGCGCGTTGGGCGACGGCGCCGATGGTCAGGTGCGGGGCGTTGGGCGTGTTCATGGGCGGCAGCTTAAACCCTCGAGTATGGTCCAGAGTCAAGCCCGCGCGGCGCGGCGCAGGC
>NZ_JBDKSX010000086.1:0-30522 GCF_039680435.1 Mizugakiibacter sp.
CGAGCAGCGCCCCGATCATGATGCCGCCTGCGTCGCCGGGCGCGTGCGCATCGTCGTGATGCGCCCGTCCACCATCTGGATCAGCCGCCGCGCGTAGGCGGCGATGTCCGCCTCGTGGGTGACCAGCACCAGGGTGATGCCGTCGCTGGCGTTGAGGCTGCCGAACAGGCGCATGATCTCGTGGCTGGTGGCGGAATCGAGGTTGCCGGTCGGCTCGTCGGCCAGGATCAGCCGCGGCCGGTTGACCAGTGCGCGCGCGATGGCGACGCGCTGCTGCTGCCCGCCCGAGACGCGCGCGGGCAGATAGGCCTCGAAGCCCTTCAGCCCGACGCGCTCGAGCGCGGTCGCCGCGCGCGCGTAGCGCTCGCGGGCCTTCACCCGTGCGTACAGCAGCGGCAGCGCGACGTTGTCCAGCAGGTTGACGCGCGGCAGCAGGTGGAACCCCTGGAACACGAAGCCGATGAACGCGTTGCGCAGGCGCGCGCGCTCGTCGCCGTCCAGCCCGCCGACGTCGCGGCCGTCCAGCAGGTAGCGCCCGCTGCTGGGCACGTCGAGGCAGCCGAGGATGTTCATCAGCGTCGATTTTCCGGAGCCGGACGGCCCCATCACCGCCAGCGTTTCGCCGGCATCGACGTCGAGGTCGATGCCGTTGAGCACGCTCACCGGCCCCGCCGCGGTGGCGAAGCTCTTGCGCAGCGCCTCCAGCCGGATCAGCGGCGGCGCGGCCATCAGAACACCCGCAGCCGGATCGTGCTGGTAGCCGGGCCCGCGCGGCCGGCCGCCTGCACCTCGCCGACCACGACGCGATCGCCCGCGCGCAGCGCCCCGCCGTCCACCTCGGCCAGCGTGCCGTTGCTGATGCCCACGGCGACCGGCACCCGGCGCAGGCTTTCGTCGGCGACGACGTAGACCGCCGCGCCGCCCTGCCCCACCTGCGCGGATTCCGCCTGTGCATCCGCCACCGCCTGCGGCACGAACCGCAGCGCGGCGAGCGGAACCGCGAGCACGTGCGCGCGCCGCGCGACGATGACGTTGACGTAGGCGGTCATGCCCGGCATCAGGATCTCTTCGGGATTGGAAACGCCGATCACCACGTCGTAGGTGACGACGTTCTGCAGCGTGGTCGGGTTCAGCCGCACCTGCCGCACCTGCGCGGCGAACTCGCGATCCGGGAAGGCGTCCACGCTGAACCGCACCGGCTGCCCGGCGCGGATGCGGCCGATGTCGGCCTCGGCGAAGCTCGAATCGATCTGCATGTCCTTCAGGTCCTGCGCGATGCGGAACAGCGTCGGCGTCTGGAAGCTCGCCGCCACGGTCTGGCCGACGTCGACCGCGCGCTCCACCACCACGCCCGCCACCGGCGAACGGATCACCGTGTAGCCCAGGTTGGTGCGGCTCAGGTCGACCTGGCCCTGCGCCGTCCGCACCTGCGCCTGCGCCGCGTGCAGGGTCTGCAGGACCTGCTGGTAATCCTGGCGCGACAGGTAGGACTTCTGGAAAACCGCCCGCGCGCGCGCCTCGTTGGCGACGGCCAGCGCCAGCGACGCGCGCGCGTTGGCGAGATTGCCCTCGCTCTGTTCGAGCTGCGCTCGGTAGATCGACGGGTCGAGTTCCAGCAGCACCTGGCCGGCCTGCACGCGGTCGTTGTAGTCCGCATACAGCCGCCTGACCGTGCCCGACACCTGCGTGCCGACGTTGACCAGCGTCACCGGATTCAGCGTGCCGTTGGCCGAGATCGTCTGCTCGATGTCGGCATAGCCCGCCTGCGCGGTCCGGTAGACGTGCGTGCCGGCCCGGTCGCGCCGCCACAGCCACGCGCCCGCGCCGAGCGCGAGGGCGAGCAGGCCGAGCAGGACGACGGCGACCACCCACTTGCGCGCCGGCGCACCGACGTTCATCGGCGCGCGCGCGGCACGGCCGGAGCCGTCGCGGCCCTCCGCGATGATGCTGGCATGGCCATCCGCGATGTCCGCCCGATTGCCGTCTCGCATGCAGTGTCCGTCCCCACCGCGAGATCGACCTGACCTCGATCAACATCCGCCGCGGAAGGCCGGTCGCGGCGTCCGGGCGCGGCGTTGACGTGCATCAAGCCGGCAGGCCGCGCAGTCCGTTAACTATCGGCGCACGAGGCGATCGCCGTGGCCGAACGTGATCCAACGCAGCGCGCGGTGTCGGAGCGCGAGCGCGTGCTGCACGAGGAACTCCTGCGCCTGCATCGCGAACTGCATCCGCAGGCGACCGGGCCGCCACGGCTGCACCCGGACACGCGCCTCGACCGCGAACTCGGCCTGGACAGCCTCGCGCGCATCGAACTGCTGGCCAGGCTCGAACAGCGCCTGGGCGTGGTGCTGCGCGAGCGCGAAGGCCTCGCCGCCGCGACGCCGGCCGAACTGCTGCAGGCGCTCGCCGGCGCGACGCCGCGCGAAGCCGGGGTGGTGCTCGCCGCCGCGACGGAACTGCGCGCGGAGGCGCTCGACCTGCCCGACGCTGCGCGCACGCTGGCCGAAGTCCTCGCCTGGCATGCCGCCCGCCACCCGCAGCGCCTGCACGTGCGCTTCGAGGGCGGCGACGTCGACGGCGCCGAGCTGAGCTTCGGCGCGCTGCAGCGCGCCGCGCTGCAGGTGGCCGCCGGCCTGCAGAAGCTGCGCATCGCGCCGGCCGAGCCGGTCGCGCTGATGCTGCCGACGCATCCGGACCTGCTGGTCGCGTTCTTCGGCGTGCTGCTGGCCGGCGGCGTCCCGGTGCCGCTGTACCCGCCGGCGCGGCCCGCCGACCTCGCCGACTACTGGCGCCGCCAGGCGGGCATCCTGCGCAACTGCATGGCGCGCGTGCTGATCGCCGACGCGGCGCTGCTCGCGCACCGCCACCTGATCCGCGGCCTGACCGGGCCGGTCGAGCACGTGCTCACGGTGAAGATGCTGGGCACGGACGCGCCCGCCGTCGAGATGCCGGGCATGCGTGCCGACGACCTCGCGCTGCTGCAGTACACCTCGGGCAGCACCGCCGATCCCAAGGGCGTGATGCTCAGCCACGCCAACATCCTCGCCAACCTGCGCGCGATGGGCGACGTGGTCGGCATGTCCGCGGACGACTGCTTCGTGAGCTGGCTGCCGCTGTACCACGACATGGGCCTGATCGGCGCATGGCTCGGCAGCCTCTACTACGGCACGCCGCTGGTGCTGATGCCGCCGCAGACCTTCCTGCTGCGGCCGCAACGCTGGCTGTGGGCGATGCACCGCTACCGCGCCACGCTGTCGGCCGCGCCGAACTTCGCGCTGGAGCTGTGCCTGCACCGCATCGGCGACGACGAACTGCACGGCCTCGACCTGCGCCGCTGGCGCCTGGCGTTCTGCGGCGCCGAGCCGGTGTTTCCCGAAACGCTGGCGCGCTTCGCCGCGCGCCTCGCGCCGTTCGGCCTGCGCGGCGAGGCGCTCTATCCGGTCTACGGCCTCGCCGAGAACACGCTCGGGCTGACGTTCCCGCCGCCCGGCCGCGCGACGCGCGTGCTGCGCGTCGACCGCGACCGCCTGCTCGAAGACGCCGTGGCGGTACCCGAAACCGATCCCGCGCAGGCGTCGCTGGACTTCGTCTCCTGCGGGCTGCCGCTGCCCGACCACGAAGTCCGCATCGTCGACGAAGGCGACCGCGAGCTTCCCGACGACCGCCAGGGCGCCGTGCAGTTCCAGGGGCCGTCGGCCAGCCGTGGTTACTACCGCGCGGAGGCCGCCACGCGCGGCTTCCTGCATGGCGAATGGCGGGATACCGGCGATCTCGGTTTCGTCCACGCCGGCGAGCTGTACGTCACCGGCCGCGTCAAGGACCTGATCATCCGCGCCGGCCGCCACCTGCATCCGCAGGCGATCGAGCAGCGGGTCGGCGACCTGGCCGACGTGCGGCGCGGGCGCGTCGCCGCGTTCGGGACCTACGCGGCGCCCACCGGCACCGAACGGCTGGTGGTGGTGGCGGAGACGCGGCTCGACGACCGCGCGGCGCGGGACGCCCTGCAGGCGCGCATCCAGGCCGCGGTCGCGGAGATCGCCGGCGAGCCGGCGGACGAGGTGGTGCTCGCCGCGCCCGGCGCGATCCTCAAGACCTCGAGCGGCAAGCTGCGCCGCGCCGCGTGCCGCTCGGCCTACGAGGGCGGCCGCCTGGGCGTCGCGCGTCGCCAGCTGCTCGTCCGCGTGCTGCTGCGCGGCGTGGCGGAAAACCTGCGCCGCCGCATGCGGCGCGCGCGCGCCCTCGCCTACGCCGGCTACGCGTGGGCGCTGTTCGGCCTGATGGCCGTGCCCGCCGCCCTGGCCACGCTGGCGCGGACCGGCCTGCCGGCCCGTTGGCATGCGGTGCGATTCCTGCTGGAGGGGCTGCGCCGCGCGGTCCGCGTGCCGCTGGCGATACGCATGCCGGCGGCGCTGCCGGACGGCCCGTGCATTTTCGTCGCCAACCATGCCAGCTATGTCGACGTGCTGCTGCTGGTGCGCGCGCTGCCGCGCCCGGTCGCCTTCGTCGCCAAGGCCGAACTGCAGCGGCGGCCCCTGCTCGGCCCCCTGCTCGCCCGCTTCGGCGCGGTGTTCGTCGCCCGCCTCGACCCGCTGCGCTGCATCGAGGTCGTCCACCAGGCCGCCAGCGGCCGGCGCGATTTCCTGTTCTTTCCCGAAGGCACGTTCCGGCGCATGCCCGGCCTGCTGCCGTTCCACATGGGTGCGTTCATCGCCGCGGCGGATGCCGGCCTGCCGGTCGTGCCGGTGGCGCTGGTCGGCACGCGCGCGCTGATGCGCGGCGACGACTGGTTTCCGCGCCGTGGCGCGCTGGCGGTCGAGTTCGGTGCGGCGCTGCGCCCGCGGCCGGGCGTGGAACCGTGGCGCGAAGCCCTGCGCCTGCAGGCCGAGGCGCGCGCCTTCCTGCTGGCGCACATCGGCGAACCCGATGCGGGCGCCGCGGGTTTCGTGATGCCGGCAGGCGCGCTGTGATGCCGCGCCGCCATCACGCGCGGCGGCGGCTCATCCGGCGCGCGCCACCGCCGGCGCGGACGGTTTTTCCGCGCGCAGCACGAAGCGCGGCTCGAGTTCGGCCAGCATCGCGGTGACGCCGGTGTACTCGAGCTCGGCCATCGGCAGCATCGCCGCGCCGAAGAAGCCCTGGCGGCGGATCTCGACCGCCTTCGCCGCCACCTGGTCGCGCACGCGGTCCCAGAACGGGTGCGCGAACGCGTCCTCGGGCTCGGTCAGGCGGCCGTCGTGCACGCACATCGCCGCGCAGCTCACGATCGGCGGGCCGTCAAAATAGCTCACGCCGGACTCCAGCGGCACCGGCATCAGCGGCATGTTGTGCGAACCGCGCATGCCGCCGGCGACCAGCGCGCCGATCGCATACGGCGCCAGCACCTCGCCGGTGGCGGGGAAATTCTTCTGCACGCGCACCAGCATCACCGGGTCGTCCTTGCCGGTGTACTTGCCGGCGATGTTGTGCAGGCGCGTGGTGCATGCCGCAGCGGCCTGCTCGCCGGTCGCGCGCGACCACACCGACTCCACGACGTAGCGTTCGGTGTCGCGCAGCAGCGCGGCGATGCGGTACAGGTCCTCGGGCGCGTTCAGCTCGATCACGCGGTCGCCCTCGGTGTGGCCGACGTCCATGATCACGAAGCGGAAGCCCTGCGACAGCTCCGGCGACAGCAGCAGGCCCGGCGTGTTCATCGGATCGGCGAACGCCAGGTACAGCGGCAGGTTGAACGCGCCCGGGTCGGTCTTGTCGGCGGCGAAGAACAGGAACGGCTCGGCCGGGCGCTCCTCGAACTCCATCTCCGCGACCGCCGGCCCCATGCCGCGCACGTTGCCGGAAAAGGCGTCCTTCAGCAGGTCCTGGCCGGCGCCGTACAGGCCCTGCCGGCGCGCGACGTCGGTGCCGCCGCGGAACGCGTCCCAGGCGAGCTTGTGCACCGCCGGATCGCCGACGCCGTGGCGGTGCGTCATCAGGATCGCGATGTCGTCGCCGGTGGCGCTGACCCGCGCGTCCAGCAACAGGTTGTTGCGATGCGCGCCGATGCGCGTGCGCACCGCGTCGAGCAGCGCCTGCGACGGACGGATATGGCCGCCGATCGAGCCGATGTCGGCCTTGATCACGCTGAGCGTCAGTTTCATGCAACACCTCTGCGCGCGCGGCGCATGCGGAGCCTGCCGGTCAGGCTAGGCGCTCCCGCGCGGGGGATGTTGATGTCCGTCAATACCGGCGTCCTTCAGCGGCGACGCGGCGGCGACGAACGCCAGGCGAGCACGCGGCGGCGCACCGCCGCGACCAGCGCGAGGTAGGTCGCAGCCGCGGCCAGCACGAACGCGTAGTAGGCAGCCGGCGGCCGCTCGAAGCCGAGCAACGCCGCCAGCGGCGTGAACGGCAGCAGCCAGGCGAGGCAGGTCACGCCGACGCTGGCCAGCACCAGCGTCGTGCTGGGCCGGCTGCGCAGCGGGTTGCCCAGCGTGCGGATCACGAACACCACCAGCGTCTGCGTGGTCAGCGACTCGACGAACCAGCCGGCCTGGAACAGCGCCGCCGAGGCGCCGAACACCACGAGCAGCACGTAGAACGTGAGGAAGTCGTACAGCGAGCTGATCGGGCCGATCGCCAGCATGAAGTTGCGGATCTGCGCGACATTCCAGCGCTGCGGTTTGCGCACCGCGGCGGCGTCCACCGCGTCGGTCGGCAGCGTGGTCTGGGCGATGTCGTAGAGGAAGTTGTTGAGCAGGATCTGCACCGGCGTCATCGGCAGGAACGGCAGGAACAGCACGCCCACCGCCATGCTGAACATGTTGCCGAAGTTGGAGCTGGTCGCCATCAGCAGGTACTTCATGACGTTGGCGAACGCGCGCCGGCCTTCCAGCACGCCGTCGTGCAACACGCCGAGGTCGCGTTCGCGCAGCACGATGTCGGCGCTGTCCTTGGCCACGTCGACCGCGTTGGCGACCGAGATGCCGACGTCCGCCGCGTGCAGCGACGGCGCGTCGTTGACGCCGTCGCCGAGGAAGCCGATCACGTGGCCGCGCGCCTTCAGCGCCAGCAGGATGCGATGCTTCTGCGCCGGCGACACGCGCGCGAATGCGGTCGTGCGTTCCGCCAGGTGGCCGAGCGCGGCGTCGCCGAGGCGGTCGATCCCGGCGCCGGTCACCACCGGATGGTCGCCCAGCCCCACCTGCGCGCACACCCGCTGCACCAGCGGCGCGTCGTCGCCGCTGAGGATTTTCAGGTGCACGCCGTCGCGGCGCAGCGCGGCCAGGGTCGCGGCGATGCCCGGCACCAGCGGGTCGGTGAAGGTGACGAAGCCGGCGAACACCAGGTCGATTTCGTCCTCGCCCCGGTAGGCCGGCTGCGCCGGCACCTCGCGCCAGGCCACCGCGAGCCCGCGCCGGCCGCGCTGGCCGCAGTCCGCGGCCAGGCGCAGGCAGCGCGAGCGCAGCGCGGCGTCCATCGGCTCGCGCCGCTCGCCGCGTTCGTGCCAGGCGCAGCGTTCCAGCACCTGCGCCGGCGCCCCCTTGGTCACCAGCACGCGGGCGCCGTCGCGCACCGCCACCACCGACAGCCGGCGCCGCTCGAAGTCGAACGGTATCTCGTCGATCCGGGCGTAGCCGGCGACGCGGGACGCGTCGCCGTGCGCCAGGATCGCGCTGTCGAACGGGCTGCGGATGCCGCTTTCGTACAGGCTGTTGAGGTAGGCGAGATCGAGCAGCCGCGCGCTCGGCTGGCCGTCCGCGTCGATGCCCGCCTCGACGCGCGTCTCGCCGGTGGTCAGGGTGGCGGTCTTGTCGCACAGCAGCAACTGCATGCTGCCGAAGTCCTCGATCGCGGCGAGATGTTTCACGATCACCCGCTGCCGCGCCATGCGCACCGCGCCGCGCGCCAGCGTCACCGTGACGATCATCGGCAGGAACTCCGGGGTCAGCCCGACCGCGAGTGCGACCGCGAACATCAGCGACTCCAGCGGGTCGCGCCCGCGCGCCACGCCGATCAGCAGCGCGCTCAGCAGCAGGAACACCACCGTGCGCATGATCAGGCTGGCGAAATTGGCCAGCCCGCGCTCGAACTCGGTTTCGGGCGGCCGCGCCGACAGCAGCGCCGCGACGTCGCCGAACGCGGTGGCGCGGCCGGTGGCGAACACCACCGCCTGTGCGGTACCGCTCACCACCGAGGTGCCGAGCAGCACCACGTGGCGCGCCTCGGCCAGCACCGTCGCGGGCCGAGGCCGGTCGTCTGGCGCCTTCTCCACCGGCGCGGACTCGCCGGTCAGCGCGGCCTGCTGCACGTACAGGCTGCGCGCATCGAACAGCCGCGCGTCCGCCGGCACGCGGTCGCCCGCGCCCAGCCGGATCACGTCGCCCGGCACCAGCTCGCGGCGCGGCAACTCGCGCCAGGCGCCGTCGCGGCGCACGCTGGCGGTCGGCGCGATCTCGTCGCGCAGGCGTTCCGCGGCGCGCTGCGAGCGATAGCTCAGCACGAAGTTCAGCGCCACGCTCATGGTCACGATCACGGCGATGATCGACGCCCCGGCGAACTCGCGCAGCAGCGCCGACACCGCCGCGGCGAGCAGCAGGATCAGCACCAGCGGATTGCCGAGGAAGGCCAGCAGCGCCAGCGCCGCGGCGCCGCGCCGGCGCGGCGCCGCTTCGTTCGGGCCGTAGCGCGCCGCGCGGTGCGCGGCTTCCTCCGCGGCCAGCCCCTGCGGCGCGGACGCCAGCGTGCGCCAGACCTCGTCGAGGGGCGCATCGATGCAGGCCGCGACGGGCCGGTCGCGGGCGTCGTTCATGCGGCACCGCCGCGCGCACGTCCGGCGCGACGCGGATCGTTGACGTGCGTCAAGCCCACCCGCATGCGTTGCGCCAGGATGATGCGGCGTTCCGCCGGAGGGCCGCCGCAATGCGCATCCTGGTCGCTTACTACAGCCGCAGCGGCATCACCCGCGGCGTCGCCGAGGCGCTCGCCGCGCGGCTCGACGCCGATCTCGCACCGATCGAGGAAACCAGCCAGCGACAGGGCATCCGCGGCTACCTGCGTTCGGCGCTGGAGGCGCGGCGCGGCGTCATGCCGGAGCTGCTGCCGGAACGCCACGACCCGCTGCGCTACGACCTGGTCGTGATCGGCACGCCGGTATGGTTCGGCCACGTCTCCAGCCCGGTGCGCAGCTACCTGCATGCACACCGCGGTGCGATTCGCCAGGCGGCGTTCTTCTGCACCCTGGGCGGGCGCGGCGCGGAACGCGCGTTCGACGACATGCGCGACGCGCTCGGCCTCGAGCCGGTGCACTGCGAGGCGTTCCTCGACCACGACATCGCCGGCGAGACGCACTACGCGGCACTGGAGCGCTTCGCCGGCTTCCTGCGCGCGGCGGCGATGATCGCACCGCCGGCGCGCCGGCCGGAAAGCCCCGACGTGCGCACGCCGCGCCATCCGTAAGGCCGGCGCGGCCGCGTTCACGCCGCGAACCAGCGGCCGAACCACGCCGCCGCCTGGCGCGCCACGGCGGCCAGCGTTCCTGGCTCCTCGAACAGATGCGTCGCGCCCGGCACCACGACCAGCTCGGCCGGCGCCTGCAGGCGGGCGAGCGCCTGCCGGTTGAGCGCCAGCACCTCGACATCGGCCGCGCCGACGATCAGCAGCGTAGGCGCGCGCACGGCGGCCAGCGCCTGCGCGCTGGCGAGATCGGGGCGGCCGCCGCGCGAGACCACCGCGGCGACCGCGGCGACATGCGTGGCGGCGGTCGCCAGCGCCGCCGCCGCGCCCGTGCTCGCGCCGAACAGCCCCAGCGGCAGCGCGCGCAGGGTCGGTTCGGCGCGCGCCCAGGCCAGCGCCGCACCCAACCGCGCGGTCAGCAGCGGAATGTCGAAGCGCATGGCGCGATCGCGGTCCTCGCCGGGCGTGAGCAGATCGAGCAGCAGCGTGGCGATGCCGGCGGCGTTCAGCACCTCGGCCACGCTGCGGTTGCGCGGGCTGTGCCGGCTGCTGCCGCTGCCGTGCGCGAACAGCACCAGCCCGCGCGGCTGCGCCGGCACGCGCAGGTCGCCCTCGAGGACGACGCCATCGGTGGGGACGCGCACCGCCCTCGCCTGCGCGGGTTCGTCGGCTGGCACTGCGCGCAGCGGGCGCGCCAGCAGCGCGGCGACCATGTCGTCGTCGATCGACGGGAAATGCAGGTAGTAGGCGCCGACCGCGTAGAAATCCGGCGGTTGCGCCAGGCACACGACTTCGTCGGCCAGATGCCCGACGCCGGCGAGGCTCTCGGGCGCGGCGACGGGGACCGCGCATATCAGGCGCGCCGGACCCTGCGCGCGCACCGCGCGCAGCGCCGCCGCCATGGTCGCGCCGGTGGCCAGGCCGTCGTCGACCACGATCGCGATGCGCCCGGCGGCGTCCAGCGACGGCGCGCCGCCGCGATAGCGCGCGCGCCGTTCGCGGATCAGCGCCAACTGGCGTGCGCTCTCGCGCTCGACGTAGGCCGGGTCGGCGCCGCTGCGCGCGGCGTGCGGCGCCAGCCAGACGGTGCCGCGCTCGTCGATCGCGCCGACCGCGAACTCGGGATTGCCCGGTGCGCCCAGCTTGCGCACCAGCACCACGTCGAGATCGCCTTGCAGCGCGTCGGCGAGGATGCGCCCCATCGGCACCGCGCCGCGCGGGATCGCCAGCACCAGCGGATGCTGGCCGCGACAGGCGTCGAGCGCCTGCGCGAGCTGCCTCGCGGCGTCGGCGCGGTCGCGGAACGGCAGCAGCGGCGTCGGTCGCTCCATCGCGGTGTGCCCCGGTCGTAGCGGCGTTTGCGCGGCGTGGCGCCGCGTGCAGCTAGCACAGTCTCGATGCGGTCGGCGCTCCTTGATACACGTCAAACTCGACGCGGCGCGTGCGCCTACGCTGCGTGGCGAGGGCGCATCGCGACAGATGCGGCAGGCCGGCGCGCAGGCAGAGGAGCGGCGACGTGGACAGGCTCGCGGGCAAGGTGGCGGTTGTGACCGGCGGCGCGCAGGGCATCGGCCTCGCCTGCGTGCGGCGCATGGCCGAGGAAGGCGCGCGCGTGGCGATGGCGGACATGCTCGACGCGCAGGGCCGCGACCACGCGGCGGCGCTGCGCGCGAAGGGCCTCGACGTGCGCTACTTCCACTGCGACGTGGCGATCGAGGCCGAGGTCGCGGCGCTGATGAACGCGGCCGCCGAAGCGTTCGGACGCATCGACGTGCTGGTCAACAACGCCGGCATCGCCGGCGCCGACAAGCCCACGCACGAGCTGACCGAGGCCGAATGGGATCGCGTGCAGGCGGTGAACGTGAAGGGCGTTTTCTTCTGCACCAAGCACGCCATTCCGCACCTGCGCGACGCCGGCGGCGGCAGCATCGTCAACCTGTCCTCGATCTACGGGCTGGTCGGCGCGCCGGACGTGCCGCCCTACCACGCGTCGAAGGGCGCGGTGCGGCTGATGAGCAAGACCGACGCGCTGCTGTACGCGGCGGACAGGATCCGCGTGAACTCGATCCATCCGGGTTTCATCTGGACGCCGATGGTCGAGCAGCACCTGCGCGGCCAGGGCGGCGACCTCGAACAGCACCGTCGCGAGACCGATGCGCTGCACCCGCTCGGCCACATGGGCGAGGCCGACGACATCGCCTGGGGCGCAGTCTATCTGGCCGCGGACGAAGCGCGTTTCGTCACCGGCGCCGAACTGGTGATCGACGGCGGCTACACCTGCCGCTGAGCGGCAGGGCGGCCGCACGAACGAGGGCGGGACGATGGGCAAGACATGGGTTCTGGTGGCCGACCGCGTGCGCGCGCGCCTGTTCGAGCTGGACGGCGGCGACGTCGCGCTCGCCGAAATCGAGTCGTTCGTCAATCCGGAAGGGCGCGCGCCGTCCGGATCGCGCGGCGACACCCGGCCGACGCGCGCCATCGAGAGCGTCGGCGGCGTGCGGCACGCGATCGAGCCGCACACCACGCCCGAAGCCAAGATCGCCGAACGCTTCGCGCGCCGCCTGCACGACGCGCTCGAGCAGGGCCGCGTGCAGCACCGTTACGACAAGCTGGTGCTGGTCGCGCCGCCGCGCTTTCTCGGCGCGCTGCACGGCGTGGCCGACAAGAACGTGTTGAACCTCGTCGCCGCCGAGGTCCGGCGCAACCTCACCGGCAAGACGCCCGAGCAGCTCTGCGTCCACCTCGGCGACCTGCTTGGGCCGCGCGCCCGCCGCGCGTCGATGCGCCGCGGCGGCGCCGCCTGAACGCTTCAGCCGGCGACGAAGGCGATCCGCACCGCGCGCGCGGCGGCATCGGCCGGCGGCATGACCTGCGCGCCGACCCGGCGCGCCCACTGCTGCGTCGCCGCGTCGCGCGCGTCGACGTGGCCGACGAGGCGGGCGCAGCCGCGCGCGAGGGCGTAGTCGCGCAAGACGCCCAGCAGCGCGCGGCCGGCGCCGCGGCGCCGGCAGTCGGGCGCGACCGCCAGCGCGAACTCCGCCGCGCCCGGCGTCGTGCCCAGCGCGTAGCGCGCCACCGCGAACGGCGCCGCGTCCGCGCCGTGCCGCAGCAGCACGAAGCCCATGTCGCGCTCGTAGTCGATCGCGCGCGGGCAGGTCCACAGCCGCTCGCCCCCGGCGGGCAGCCAGTCGCGTTCCGGCCCCGCTTCCAGCAGCGCGCGCACGGGCGCCGCGTCGCGCGGCAGCAGCGGGCGCAACAGGCAGCGCGTGCCGTCGGCCAGCACGACTTCGCGGACCCAGTCGTGCGGATAGGGATGCACGGCGAGATGCGGATAGGCGCCCGTCGCGGTCGGCGCGGCCGGGTCGATCACCACGCGCGCGTCCAGCGCGATGCAGCCCTGCGCGCCGGCCAGCAGCGGATTGATGTCGAGCTCGCGCACCCACGGCAGCGCGCACACCAGGTCGGACAGGCGCAGCAGCATCCCGGTCAGCGCGTCGGCGTCGATCGCCGGCACGTTGCGGTAGGCGCCCAGCAGCGCGGCGATGCGCGTGCGCGCGATCAGGTCCGCGGTCGATGCCCGGTCCAGCGGCGGCAACGCGAAGGCCACGTCGTGCAGCCGCTGCACGGCCACGCCGCCGGCGCCGAAGCAGAGCACGCGGCCGAACGCGGGGTCGGTCGCCACACCGGCCATCAGCTCACGGCCGTGGGCGAGGCGCAGCATCGGCTGCACCATCACGCCGGCGATGCGCGGCTCGGGGATGCGCGGTATGGAGATCGCCAGCAGGCGTTCGAAGGCGCCGCGCACGGCGTCTGCATCGGCGAGGTTCAATTGCACGCCGCCGACGTCGCTCTTGTGCACCACGTCGGGCGATTCCAGCTTGAGTGCCACCGGATAGCCCAGCGTGCGCGCGGCCTGCACCGCCTCCTCCGCCGACGACGCCGTCGCGCACGCCGGCGTGGCGATGCCGAACGCGGCGAGCAGCGCGTGCGCCTCGTGGGTGTAGAGCTGCGTGCGTTCTTCCTCGATCGCGCGTTGGCGGATGGCCAGGGCCGCGCTGAGGTCCGGCTGCGGCGGCGTCTCGGGCGCAGCCGGCGCTGGCTCCGCCACCCGGTGCGGTCGGGCAAACGCGGCCAGCGCGGCCAGCGCCGCCATCGCTTCTTCCGGCTGGCGCACGTGCGCGACGCCCAGCGCTTCGCAGCGCTCGTGTGCGGCGGCAACGTGGGCATCGCCCAGCCAGGCGCCGACCACGGGCTTGGCATGATGGGCCGCCGCGTCGGCCAGCACGTCGGCGATCTCGGCGGGATCGTCGCCGCGCAGCGGCACGTACAGGGCGGCCGCGCCGTCGACGGCCGGGTCGGCCAGCACCGTGTCCAGCGCGGCGGCGAAGCGTTCGGCACCGGCGTCGCCCAGCACGTCGACCGGGTTGGCCACTGCGGCCGCCGCCGGCAGGCGCCGGCGCAACGCGCGCTGCGCTTCCGCCGACAGCTCCGCCATCGCCAGGCCGTAATCGCGCGCCGCGTCGGCGGCGAGCGCCGCCGGGCCGCCACCGTTGCTGATTACGACGAAGCGCCGGCCCGCGGGCAGGTCCAGCCGCGCCAGCGCGCCGGCGACCGCGTACAGCTCGGCCAGCGAATGCAGGCGCGGCACGCCGCAGCGGCGCAGCGCGGCGTCGAACACCGCGTCGTCGCCGAGCAGCGCCGCGGTGTGGCTGCTGATCGCGCGCTCGCCCTCGGCGTGCCGCCCCGCCTTCATCGCCACCACCGGCTTGATGCAGGCGGCGCGGCGCAGCGCGGACACGAAGCGGCGCGCGTCGTTGACGCCCTCGACGTAGAGCACGATCGCGCGGGTGAGCGGATCGTCGGTCAGGAAATCGATCGTCTCGCCGAAGCCGATGTCCGCCGCCGCACCCAGCGCCACCACCGCCGACAGGCCGACGCGGCCGCCCTCGGCCCAGTCCATCAGCGCGGCGCACAACGCGCCGGATTGCGCCACCAGCGCCAGCCCGCCCGGCGGCGGCCGCGCCACCGCGAAGGTCGCGTTCAGGCCGAGCCGCGGCCGCACCACGCCGAAGCTGTTCGGCCCCAGCAGGCGCACCCCGCCCTCGCGCGCGGTGCGCAGCACGCGCGCCTGGCGCTCGCGGCCGGCGTCGTCGCTTTCGGCGAAGCCGCCGCTGAGCACGGCGGCCGCGGCGACGCGCGCACGCGCGCAGTCGTCCACGACCCGCTCGACGGCGGCGGCGGGCACGGCGATCACCGCGAGGTCGACCGGCCGCGGCAGCGCCTGCAGATCCGGGTAGCAGGGCCGCCCGTAGAGCTGCGCATGGCGCGGATTCACCAGGAACACCTCGCCCGCGTAGCCGCTCCCCGCGAGGTTGCGATACACCGCGGCGCCGACCGCGGCCTCGCGTTCGGAAGCGCCGACGATGGCGACGGCGCGCGGTTCCAGCAGCGCGGACAGCGCCGAACGTTCCGCACCGGCGGCCGGCCGTGGGGTCTGCATGCATGGTTTCCTCATCGCTGCGCAGGATGTTCGGCGACGCATGCCGTGGTGGTGTTGATGGCCGTCAAGGGAAGGACCGGCCGGGCCGGACGCCCCGCCCCGCGGCGCGTCGCCGGCGCGCCGTCGTCGGACTGTTGACGTGGGTCAACTTGCCGCAGCCCCGCGCGGCTAACGTAAAAGCAACATTCCCCCGCCCACACGGCACCCATGTTCAAGCACATTCTGGTGGGCTTCGACGGGTCCGCCTCGTCGCAACGGGGATTTAACACCGCCCTCGAGATCGCCTCCTCGCTGGGCGGCGACCTGACCGTGATGCAGGTGCTGTCCGGCTACGACCACGTGTTCGGCGACAGCCGGCCGGCGCGCGACCTGCCCACCCGCAGCGCCTACGAGTCGGCGGTCATGGCCGCGGCGCAGCGCGCCGTGGCGGGCCTGGCCGATGCCGCCAGGGCGCGCGGCGTGGCGTGCCGCTCGGTGCTGGAATTCGCCGCCGAGCCTCACCGGGCGCTGCTGCAGCAGGCGCTGCGCTGCGACTGCGACCTGATCGTGATGGGCAACGGCGACGGCGACCAGGGCGCCAGCATGTCGCCGGGCGGCGAGACCGAATCGACGCTGGTGTACGGGAGCATCCCGGTGCTGGTGGTCGGCGCGCTGCCGCCGGACCCCTGCCGGCTGCCGGCTGGATAACCCCCCTCCGGTGGTGCCATGATGAAGGTCATTCGGCGGAAGGATCCCCCGGAGGGCCATCGTGAAACGCGCCAGCGAATCGCCCACCGAATCAATCCCGACGATAGCGGTCATCGATGACGAGGTCGACATCGTCGACCTGGTCGAGGCTTATTTCGGACAACGCCGGACGCAGGTACTTACCGGGCACTCCGGCAGCGACCTGCGCCGCATCATGGGCGAGCGCAGGGTCGACCTGGTGCTGCTCGACCTCGGCCTGCCGGGCGAAGACGGCATCGACCTCGCCCGCGAGCTGCGCCGCACCACGAGCGTGCCGATCATCATCCTCAGCGGCCGCGCCGACACGGTCGACAAGGTGCTGGCGCTGGAGCTCGGCGCCGACGACTACGTCACCAAGCCGTTCGAGCTGGCCGAACTCTACGCGCGCGCGCGCTCGGTGCTGCGCCGCGCGCAGCAGGCGCGCACGACGGTCGACGAGCCCTGCATGCGCTTCAGCGGCTTTGCGTTCTATCCGCGGCAGCGCCGCCTGCAGGCGCGCGACGGCACTACCGTGGAACTGACCAGCGGCGAGCTGCAGATGCTGGAAGTGTTCCTCTACCACCCGAACCGGCTGCTCTCGCGCGACCAGATCCTCGAGTGGACGCGCGGCCGCGACGGCGGTCCCTTCGACCGCAGCGTCGACATGCAGATCGGCCGCCTGCGGCGCAAGATCGAGACCGATCCCGCCGCGCCGCAACTGATCAAGACCGTGCGCAGCCAGGGCTACTGGTTCTCCGCCAACGTCGAGCGCCTGCCCTGAACGCGTCCGCGCCGCCGGTACCCTTCGCGACCGCCTTCGGCAGCCTGGTGGTGCTGCGCCAGGTGCTCGACTCGGCGCCCGACGCGATGCTGATCGTCGACACCGAAGGCACCATCCACTACTGGAACGCGGAAGCCGAGAAGCTGTTCGGCTACCCCGCGGACGCGATTCTGGGCCGGCCGATCGAAACCGTCGTCCCGCAGCGGCGGGCCGAGGCGCACCGCAGGCATCGGCTCGAGTACGTGCGCAACCCGCAGCGCGGTCCGATGGGCGCGGACGGGGAGCTGCGCGGGCTGCGCCGCGACGGCACCGAGGTGCCGGTCGAGGTCAGCCTGAACACGGTGACGATCGGCGGCGCGCCCTACGTGGTCGCTTCGGTGCGCGACATCGGCGCGAAGCTGCGGGCGGAGGAGAACCATCGCCGCCTGCGCCAGCAGGAAATGCTGCTGGCGCTGTGGGAGCAGACCCTGCGCAGCCCGTCCTTCGACTCGGCATGCCGGGTGACGGCGTACGCCGCGCGCGAGGTGCTGGCCGCCCGGCGCATCCGCGTGATCGAATTCGGGCCGGGCCACCATTCGCGGCTGGTGCGCATCGCCTGCGACACCGACGCGGACAGCGCGCCCATGTGGGTGGACCTGTCCGTCCTGCCGCAGGCGGCTGCCCTGCTGCAGGACGAAACCGACGCCGCGGCGGCGGCCGCGCCGCCGGTCGCGATGCGCCTGCACAACGACGCCGACGGCATCGAGCTGACGCTGTCGCTGCGCGCGCACACCGGCATCCTCGGGGCGCTGGCGATCACCCGCCCCCGCGACGCTCTGTTCAGCGGCGACGACATCTACGTGGCGCAAAGCGTGGCCCACCTGCTCGCCCGCGCGCTGGCGCGCAGCCAGTCGGACCAGTTGCTGGTCGCCGCGACCCGGATGGAGGCGCTCGGCCAGCTCAGCGGCGGCATCGCCCACGAGTTCAACAACCTGCTCAGCATCCTCTCCGGCAATCTGGAAATCCTCGGCGAGCGCGTGCGCGGCGACGCGTCGATGGAAAAGCTGGTGCACGCGGCGGTTCGCGCCACCCGGCGCGGCGGCGAGCTGACCAAGCGCCTGCTGATGCTGGCGCACAAGCAGCCGGCGCGGGTCGCCTCCTGCCGCCTCCAGCAACTGCTGCCGGAACTGGTCGAGGTGCTGACGCGCACGGTCGGCAAGCGCATCGACGTGCTGCTCGACGTGCCGCCCGACCTGCCCGCGGTCGCGCTCGACCCGTCGGTGCTGGACGCCTGCGTCATCAATCTGGCCACCAACGCGCGGGATGCCATGTCGAACGGCGGCACGCTGACGATCGGCGCCGCGGTCGCCCGCCTGGACGCGGCGCCGGACCCGGAGCACGCGGCCCAGTTCAGGCCCGGCGAATTCGTCGCGCTGGCGGTCGCCGACACCGGCGCCGGCATGGCCGAGGAGGTCCGGCGCCGCGCGTTCGAGCCGTTCTTCACCACCAAGGATCCCGGGCGCGGCACCGGGCTCGGACTGGTGCTGGTGCGCTCGCTGATGAACCAGATCGGCGGCTGCATGACGCTGCACAGCTCGTCCGGCGCGGGCACGCGCGTCAACCTGTTCTTTCCGGTGGCCGGCACGGATGGCGCAGCCGCCACGCGCGCCGCGGCCGCGCGCGGGCGCGGCGAATGCGTGCTGGTGGTCGAGGACGACGACGCGGTGCGCGACACCACGGCCCTGCTGCTGGAGGATCTCGGCTACCGCCCCGTGGCGGTCGACTCGGTGGCCGCCGCGCACGCCGAGCTGGAACGCCGCAGCGACATCGCCGTGGTGTTCAGCGACGTCGCGCTGGGCGGCGACGGCAACGGCATCGACTTCGCCGACGAGCTGCACGAGCGCCGCCCGGACCTGCCCGTGCTGCTCACCTCCGGCTACGCCGCCTCGCTGACCGCGCGCCTCGGCGACCACCCGGCGGTGGCGAACCTGCTGGCCAAGCCGTTCACGCGCGACCAGCTCGCGGCCGTGATCGGCGCCGCGCTCGCGCGGCGCGCCGCCGGCTGAGCGCGACTGCGCTCAGGCCGCCCACGCCGCGGCCCGCCCCAGGCGCTCGCGGTCGCGGATGCTGATGTGGCGGCCCTCCACCTGCACGGTGCCTTCGCGGTTGAAGCGGCTCAGCCCGCGGCTGATCGTCTCCAGCTTGAGGCCGAGGTAGCTGGCGATGTCCTCGCGCGTCATCTTCAGCACGTACTCGGTGCCGGAATAGCCGCGCGCAGCGTAGCGCCGGCCGAGGTCGAGCAGGAACGCCGCCAGGCGCTCCTCGGCGGTGGTCGAGCCGAGCAGCAGCATGGTCATCTGCTCGTGCTGGATCTCGTGCGCCAGCTTGCGGATCAGCGCCGCGTTGAGCGCGCGCACGTCGATGCCCATGCGCTCCAGCCGGCGCAGCGGAACCTCGATCGCCACGCTGTACTCGAGTGCGCGGATCGAGGTCGGATGCACCTCGGCATCGAGTGCGTCCAGGCCGAGCAGATCCTCGCCGAAATAGAAGCGCGTGACCTGCTCGCGGCCGTCGATGCCGACCCGCAGCGCCTTGGCCGAACCGCTGGACAGCAGGAACAGCGACTCGAACGCGTCGCCCGCATGCACGATGTGCTCGCCCTTCTGCAGGCGCACGACGCGCAGCGTCGCCTGTGCGGAGAAGTCGGCCAGGCAGCGGCCCAGCGCGCTGCGCTGCAAGGTGGCGCCGGCCAGGTTGCGGGCGGAGGCGAGATCGAGCGAGGGATGCACAGTCATGGGAGCTTCTCGTGGGGGAGAGGATTACAGCCTCAACCTAGTCGCCGAGCCGCATGGGGGCATCACGCCCCGGTCACGCCGCGTAACGGTGCGTAACAGCCGCGTCCGCGCGCCTCCCCGTCGATGTTGATCCACCTCAAGCCCGCTCCCGGCCCCGGTTGCTAGAAATCGTCCGCTCCATTGCGCACGAGGATACGGTCATGAGCGACATCGCCAAGGTCATCGAAATCAGCGCGTCGTCGAGCAAGGGCATCGAGGATGCGATCCAGTCCGGCCTGCTCAAGGTGGCGAAGACGGTCAGCAACCTGCGCGGCGCCTGGGTCAGCGACATCAAGGTCTGCACCGAGCCCGACGGCCGGGTCAAGGAATGGCGCCTCGAGATGAAGGTCACGTTCGTCGTCGAATGACCCGCCGCCGCGCCACGGCGCCTCCGTGGCGCGGCGACGCAGGTCCGCGGCAGACGGGAGCATGCCGTTGAGCGGAACCGCGTTCCCGCTGGAAGTGCGCCCGACCCTGCCGCCCGAGCTGGCGCGGCTGGACGAACTCGCGGGAAACCTGCTGTACAGCTGGGACCGCCGCGTGCGCCGGCTGTTCTACCAGCTCGATCCGCAGTTGTGGGAGCGCTGCAGCCACAACCCCAAGCTGTTCCTGCGCCGCGTCGACCAGGCGCGCCTGCAGGCGTGCGCGCACGATTCCGACTTCCTGAAGGACTACCGGGAGGTGCTGATCCGCTGCGACGCCTACCGCGAGCCGCAGGCGCCCGCGCCCGGCCTGGGCGCGGAAGCCGCGCACGAGCACATCGCCTATTTCTGCATGGAATACGGCGTGCACGAGAGCCTGCACCTGTATTCGGGCGGGCTCGGCATCCTGGCCGGCGACTTCTGCAAGGCCGCCAGCGACGCGGGCGTGGCGTTCACCGCGGTCGGGCTGATGTACCGCGTGGGCTACTTCGTGCAGACCATCGGCCGCGACGGCCGCCAGGAAACCCACCTCCACCCGACGGACCCGTCCGAGCTGCCGGTAGCGCCGGCGCTGGACGCGGCCGGACAGCCCGTGCGCGTGTCCGTGCCGCTGGGCGGACGCGAAGTCCATGCCTGCGTGTGGCAGGCGGTGATCGGCCGGGTGCGCCTGCTGCTGCTGGACACGGACGTCGCGGAAAACGCGCCGGCCGACCGCGCGATCACGTTCCAGCTCTATGGCGGCGACCGCGACACCCGCATCGCGCAGGAGCTGGTGCTCGGCATCGGCGGCGTACGCGCGCTGCGCGCGCTCGGCGTGTGGCCGACGGTGTGGCACCTCAACGAGGGGCATCCCGCCTTCATGGTCCTCGAACTGTGCCGCGAGGCGGTGGCGACCGGGCTCGACTTTGCCGCCGCGCTGGAACTGGTCGCCGCATCGGTGGTGTTCACCACGCACACGCCGGTCGCCGCCGGCCACGACCGCTTCGCGCACGCCCTGGCCGCGCACTACCTGGCCCCGATGGCGGGACAGCTCGGCATCGGCATCGAGCAATTGCTGGCGCTGGGCGCGTCGTCGCCGCACACGGACGAATTCGACGTCACCACGCTGGCCCTGCGCGGCTCGCGCCACCACAACGGCGTCAGCCGCGTGCACCGCGACGTCGCCGCCCGCATGTTCGCCCACATCTGGCCGCAGCTCGATCCCGCCGAACTGCCGCTGGTGCACGTCACCAACGGCATCCACGTGCCGACGTTCCTCGCCCGCGAGTGGAGCGACCTGTTCGACGAACAGCACCCCGACTGGCGCTCGAAGCTGCGCGACAAGGGCTACTGGGCGCGCACGGTCGATTCGATCCCGAGCCACCGCTTCTGGGGCCTGCGCCAGTCGCTCAAGTGCGACATGCTCGAGTACGTCGCCTGCGTGCTGGAGCGGCAGTACCGGCGCGCGCTGTACAGCCGCTCCCGCATCGACCTGATGCGGCGCATGCTCTCCGCCGACCACAGCACGGCCCTGGTGATCGGCTTCGCGCGCCGCATCACCGCCTACAAGCGGCCGCTGCTGATCTTCCGCGACCTGCAGCGGCTGGGCCGGCTGCTGACCGATCCGCAGCGCCCGGTGGTGCTGGTGTGCGCCGGCAAGGCGCACCCACACGACGGCGAAGGCCAGGCCATCATCCACACGATCAACGCGCTGGCCGGCGAACCGCCGCTGCTGGGCTCGGTGTTCTTCGTCGAGGGCTACGACATCGCGCTGGCGCGCAGGCTGGTTTCCGGCGTCGACGTCTGGCTGAACACGCCCAGTTTCCCGCAGGAAGCCTGCGGCACGTCCGGCCAGAAGGCGGCGATCAACGGCGCGCTGAACCTGAGCGTGCTGGACGGCTGGTGGGCGGAGGGCTACGACGGCGCCAACGGCTGGGCGATCACGCCGCGCATGGACGACGTCACGCCGGACCGGCGCGACGCGCTGGAGGCGGAAGAGCTGCTCAGCCTGCTCGAGAGCGAGATCGTCCCGCTGTACCACCGCCGCAACGCCGCCGGCCTGCCGGAAGACTGGGTGGCACGCGCCAAGGCGTCGATGAAGAGCACGCTGCCGCGCTTCAACACCGACCGCATGCTCGCCGACTACCTCGACCGGCTGTACCTGCCGAGCAGCCGCCATCGGCGCATGCTCGAGGCCGACGGCGGCGACGCCGCGGCGTCGCTCGCCGCCTGGCGGGCGCGCGTCGGGGCATGCTGGGAGAAAGTCGCGCTGCGCTGGGCGGCGACAGCGCCGGTCCACGTCGCCACCGGCGCGGCGGTGACGCTGCGGGTGCGCGCCCAGCTCGGCGGATTGACCGCGCGGGACGTCGCCGTGGAATGCGTGCTCGAGCGCGACGACGCCCCGCCGCAGCAGCCGCCGTTGACCTACGCGTTCGCGCCGGAACCGGGAAGCGGCGACGAGCAGGCGTTCACGCTCGACTTCACGCCGCCGCTGGGCGGCCTGCTGCGCTACCGCATCCGCATGTATCCGACCCACCCGGCGCTGGCGCATCCGCTCGAGACCGGCCGCATGGTCTGGCTGTGAGCGTGCGCCGTCATGCGCAGCGCTCGCCGGCGCGCAGCGCGGCGCGCATGCGCGCGGCCAGCGCGGGCGTCAGCAGCGGCGCGCGCAGCCGCCAGCGCCAGTTGCGCCCGACCGTGCCCGGGATGTTGAAGCGCGCGTGCGAGTCGAGGCCGAGCAGATCCTGCATCGGCAGCACGGCGAGGCGCGCCTTCGACGCCAGCACCGCCCGCAGCAGCGGCCACGGCATCGGCTCCGTCCAGGTGCCGAGCGCCGCGCGCACGCGCGCTCGCGCGGCGGCGTCCAGCCCGCGCCACCAGCCAAGCGCGGTGTCGTTGTCGTGGGTGCCGGTGCAGGCGACGGTGGCTTCGGCGTAGCGATCGGGCAGATGCGGATTGTGCGGATCGCCGTCGAAGGCGAACTGCAGCACGCGCGTGCCGGGCATGCGCAGCGCGTCGCGCAGCGCCTCCACCGCCGGGGTGATCGTGCCGAGGTCCTCGGCGACCAGCGCCGGCGGCTGCGGCAGCGCCTGCAGCCGCAGGAACGGTGCCGCGCCGGGACCGGGACACCAGTCGCCTTCCGCCGCCGAGCGCGCGTGCGCCGGGATCGCCCAGTAGGCCTCGTAGCCGCGGAAATGGTCGACGCGCAGCAGGTCGAAGCGCTCGGCCTGCACGCGCACGCGCTGCACCCACCAGGCGTAATCCTCCGCCGCCATCCGCGCCCAGTCGTAGACCGGCGCGCCCCACCACTGTCCCTGCGGCGCGAACGCGTCCGGCGGCACGCCCGCGGTTTCCAGCGGCGCGCCGCGCGCGTCCACGCGGAACAGCCGGCGGTTCGCCCACACGTCGGCGCTGTCGTGGGCCGGGTAGATCGGCAGGTCGCCGAACAGCAGCACGCCGCGGGCGTTGGCCGCGTGCTTGAAGGTCCGCCACTGCCGATGGAAGACGAACTGCGCGAACGCCTCGCGCTCGACCGCATGCCGCAGCGGCGCCGGCAGCGCGGCGAATGCCGCTTGCGGACCGTCGCGCCACGGCGCCGGCCATGTCGGCCACGCCGCGCCGCGGTGCAGCCGGCGCAGCACGCGGAACAGCGCGTATGCCGGCAGCCAGTCGGCTTCGCGCGCGCGGTACGCATCGAACGCCTCGCGTTCGGCCGCGGGCGCGGCCGCGGCGAAGCGCTCGGCGGCGAAGCGCAGGAAATGCCGGCGCGCGCCGTGGCGGGCGCCCGTCGCGCCGGCGCGCAGCCACGCCTCGCCGCGCAGCGCGCGCGTGCCGATCAGGTGCTCGCCGCCGGCGTACAGCGACAGCGCGCGGTACGGCGAGCGGTCCGCGTGCACCGGCCCGACCGGCAGCATCTGCCAGAGCGTGCAGCCGGCCGCGGCGAGGAAGTCCAGCATCGCCTCCGCCGGCGCGCCCAGCGCGCCGGCGCCGGTCGCACCGGGCAGCGCGGTCGGGTGCAGCAGCACGCCGGCGCGCCGTTCCGCGAGCAGGTCGTCGACGCGCATGGCGTCAGCGGTGCGGCCGCATCGGCGTCGCGTCCGTCACCGCCATGCTGCCGCGGGTGAACGGGTAGCCGAGGTGATCGGGCGCCTCGCACCGCAACGCGCGGTACAGCCCGGCCAGATGCACGCGGAACAGGCGCTCGAACTCGGCGACCTCGACGCCGGGGTTCCATTCGCCCGGCCACCAGAACCAGTCCGACCCCTCGCACACGCCGAGCTGGCGTTCGGCGAGGCGCCGGACCTCGGCATCGCAGCGGTCGAACGCGCCCTTCGCTTCGACCAGCAGGTCCCACGCGCGGTTCTTGTCGGCATGGCCGATCCAGGTGCCGAGATCACCGTGCACCCAACTGCCGGCGACGAGCCGTTCCAGCGGCGGCACCGGCACCGCCGGGTCGCGCATGCAGCGCGCGAATGTGGTCAGCTCGAGCTGCGGATGCGCGGCGAGGCGGCCGTACAGCTCGACCAGGAAGGCGCGCCCGTTCTCGGGGTAATGCTCCCACGCGTTCTCGCCGTCCAGCACGATGCCGACCACCCGTCCCGGTCCGGCCGGCTCGGCGGCGATCGCCTCCAGCCGCCGCAGCAGGTCGCCGACCGCGTCCGTCGCGGCCCAGTCCTTGTAGGTGAAGCCGATCAGGTCGGAGAGCACATCGTCGCGGAAGAAAATCGCCGGTCCGGCGCCGTGCAGGCGGTAGGGCCGGTGCAGCCGATCCGAGCCAAGCTCGGCCTGCCCCAGGCTGTGCCGCAGCACGGTCAGGCTGGAGGCCGTCCAGGCGAACCCCGCCTCGGCCAGCGCGTCGAGCGAGGCGGCGCTGAGCGCGCCTTCGGACGGCCAGCAGCCTTCGGCCGGCGCGCCGAACCGGTGCGCGTGCAGCGCCTGCGCCTGGGCGAGCTGCCAGCGCACGCGCTCGGCGCCGCCGGGATAGCCCGCGGCCAGCGGCAGCGGCATCGCGGCGTTCGCCTCGCGCGCGCTGGCGAAGTCCAGCAGCAGCGGCAGGATCGGATGCGCGTACGGGCTGGTGGAAAGCTCCACGCGCGACTGCTCCGCCAGCGTGCGGTAGCGCCGCGGCAGGTCGGCGAGCACGTCGCGGATCAGTTCGAGCAGCACGCTGCGGTCGTGGCGGCTGAAACGCCGCGCTTTCTCGACCAACGCCGCGGCGCGCCGGTCGGCGCGCACCGACTCGCCGAGCCAGGCGAGGTTGTGCCAGACCAGCAGGTCGAACACGAACGCGTCGTCGAGATAGGCGAAGCCGCCGGCATGCTCGAGCGCGATTTCGGCGATGCCGGCGAGCTGCCGGTACGGCGTGAAGCGCTCGATCATGTGCCGGCGGTTGGCGCGCAGGCAGGCGCGCACGACGGTGCGGCGGCGCTCGTCGTCCAGCGCCAGCACCGGTTGCGCCAGCGTATCCAGCAGCAGGCCGCCGATCGGGCGGCCTTCGCGCAGGCAGGCGTCGATGCGCTGCGCGTAGTCCTCGATCTGGTCGAGCAGCACCGGGGTGAAGTTGAAGGTCGCGCAGGCGCCCGGCGCGTTCTCGAGGTGCGCCGCCATGTCGGCGTAATCCTTCAGCGCGTGCAGGTAGACCCACGGCGCCATGAACTGGCCGGTCTGCGCATCGCGGTAGTCGGGCTGGTGCATGTGCCAGCCCAGCACCACGCGGAGCCGTTCATCCGCCATCGCACTGCTCCGCGAGCATGCCGGGCGTGACCACCGCCACGCCGCCCGCGCTGACTTCGTAACGCGCCTGGTCCGCCGCGTCGTAGCCGATCGTGGCATGGTCGGGCAGCACGCAGTGGGCGTCGAGGATCGCCCGCCGCACGCGGCAGTGCTTGCCGACGTGCACGCCCGGCAACAGGATCGAGTCCTCGACCAGCGAGCCCTCGTCGACGAACACCGAGGAGAACAGCATCGAGTGCCGCACGGTGGCGCCGGACACCACGCAGCCGCCCGCCACCATCGACGAGATCGCCACGCCGCAGCGGCCCGGCTCGTCCAGCACGAACTTCGCCGGCGGCGTCTGTTCCTGCAGGGTCCAGATCGGCCAGTCGCGGTCGTACAGGTTCAGCTCGGGGACGACGTCGAGCAGTTCGAGGTTGGCGCGCCAGTAGGAATCGACGTCGCCAACGTCGCGCCAGTACGCCGGCCTGCCGGTGGCCGGATCGTGGAACGGATAGCCGTACACCGCGCAGTCGCGCAGCGCGCGCGGCACGATGTCGTGGCCGAAGTCGTGGCTGGATTCCGCATCTTCCGCGTCCGCGGCGAGGCGCTGCAGCAGGAACGCCGCGTTGAACACGTAGATGCCCATCGAGGCCAGCGCCAGCCCGGGCGCGTCCGGCATCGGCGCGGGATGCGTGGGCTTCTCGACGAACTCCAGCACGCGGCCGCCGGCGTCGACCTGCATCACGCCGAACGCGTGCGCCTGCTCCAGCGGCACCGGAATGCAGCCGACCGTGATGTCGGCGCCGCGGCTGACGTGGAAACCGAGCAGCGCGCCGTAGTCCATCTTGTACACGTGGTCGCCGCCGAGGATCAGCACGAAACGCGGATCGTGGCCGCGGATGATGTCGGTGTTCTGGCGCACCGCGTCGGCGGTGCCCGCGTACCACGCCTCGCCGACGCGCTGCTGCGCCGGCAGCAGCTCGACGTATTCGCCGAACTCGGCGCGGAACGAGTTCCAGCCCTGCTGGATGTGCTGGATCAGCGAATGCGCCTTGTACTGGGTCAGCACGCCGATGCGGCGGATGCCGGAGTTGATGCAGTTCGACAGCGCGAAATCGACGATGCGGAAGCGCCCGCCGAACGGCACCGCCGGCTTGACCCGGTTCATGGTCAGCGCACCCAGCCGCGTGCCCTTGCCGCCGGCCAGCACCAGCGCCAGTGTGTCGCGCACGATCAGGCTGACGAAGCGTTGCGAAGGCTGCACCGCCATGGCGGCTCCCGCGTGGCGACCCTGCTTCCATTGGAGCCCGGGCACCGGGCGGCGCAGGTTGATGCAGATCAGAATGGCGTGCCGAACGCGCCGCCTAAGCTGGCGTCGATCCGCACCGAATCGCCCCGAACCGCCGCGCCATGCCCGGGCCCACGCTTCCGCCATCGGTCGTCCCCATGCTGAGCGCGCTGATCGGCGGCCGCCACCACGCGCCGCACCACTGCCTCGGCCTGCGCCGCGAAGACGGCCATGCGCTGCTGCGCGCCTGGCTGCCCGGCGCGCGCACCGCCTTCGTCGAACCCGGCGCGCACCGCATGCGCCGCATCGACGCGCACGGCCTGTTCGAATGGGACATCGCCGGCGAGGAACTGCCCGGCGACTACCGCCTGCGCTGGATCGGCCCGCGCGGCGACGAGCACAGCGCGCGCGATCCCTACGCGTTCGCGCCGGAGCTCGACCGCGACGAGCTGGACCGCTTCAACGCCGGCGTGCACCGTCGCGCCTGGCGCCTGCTCGGCGCGCACGTGCTGGAGCGCCGCGGCGTCGCCGGCACGCGCTTCGCGGTGTGGGCGCCGAACGCCGAGCGCGTCAGCGTGGTCGGCGACTTCAACGGCTGGAACGGCCGGCGCCACCCGATGACCGCGCGCGGCAGCAGCGGCGTGTGGGAGCTGTTCGTGCCCGACGTCGCGCCCGGCACGCTGTACAAGTTCGAGGTGCGCCACCGCGACTCCGGCCAGGTGCTGCTGAAGACCGATCCCTACGGCCGCGCGTTCGAGCAGCGCCCGGGCACCGCCGCGCGCGTGGTCGCCCCTTCGGGCTACCGCTGGCGCGACGCCGCGTGGATGGCCTGCCGGCCGGACTGGGCGCACGCGCCGATGGCCGTCTACGAAATGCACCTGGGCTCGTGGCGGCGCGGCGAGGACGGCGGTTTCCTCGGCTACGCCGAGATCGCCGAGGCGCTGGTCCGCCACCTGGCCGGCAGCGGCTTCACCCACGTCGAGCTGCTGCCGGTGACCGAGCACCCGCTCGACGATTCCTGGGGCTACCAGAGCACCGGCTTCTTCGCGCCGACCAGCCGGCACGGCACGCCGGACGCGTTCCGCGCCTTCGTCGACACGCTGCACGGCCACGGGCTCGGCGTGATCCTCGACTGGGTGCCGGGCCACTTCCCGCGCGACGACTGGGCGCTGGCGCAGTTCGACGGCACCGCGCTGTACGAACACGCCGACCCGCAGCGCGCGGCGACCCCGCACTGGGGCTCGCTGAAGTTCAACCTGGCGCGCCACGAGGTGCGCAGCTTCCTGATCTCCAGCGCGCTGTACTGGCTGCAGGAATTCCACCTCGACGGGCTGCGCGTCGATGCGGTCGCCTCGATGCTCTACCTCGACTACGGCCGCGAGGCCGGCGGCTGGATCCCCAACGCGCACGGCGGTCACGAGGATCTCGACGCGGTGGCGTTCCTGCGCGACCTCAACGCGGCGGTGCAGGAAGAATGCCCGCGCGCGGCGGTGGTCGCCGAGGAATCCTCCGCCTGGCCGGGCGTGACGCGACCGGCGTGGCTGGGCGGCCTCGGCTTCACGATGAAGTGGAACATGGGCTGGATGCACGACACGCTGGCCTACTTCGCGCACGACCCGGTGCACCGTCGCTACCACCACGACCAGCTCACCTTCAGCCGCATGTACGCGTTCGAGGAGAACTTCGTGCTGCCGCTGTCGCACGACGAGGTCGTGCACTGCAAGGGCTCGCTGCTGGGCAAGATGCCCGGCGACCGCTGGCAGCGCTTTGCCAACCTGCGCCTGCTGCTCGCCTACCTGTTCACCTGGCCGGGCAAGAAGCTGCTGTTCATGGGCCAGGAGCACGCCGCCTCCAGCGAATGGGATTTCGCCCGCGCGCTGGACTGGGCCGAGGCGGCCGCGCCGGAACACGCCGGCATCCGCCGCCTGGTCGACGATCTCTCCCGCCTGTACCGCGAGCGCCCTGCCCTGCATCGCCACGATTTCGACGACGCCGGCTTCGAGTGGATCGACTGCCACGACGCGCTGCAGTCGGTGGTCGGCTACCTGCGTCGCGGCGACGGGCAAACGGTCGCAGTCGCGCTCAACTTCACCCCGGTACCGCGCCACGGCTACCGCATCGGCCTGCCCGCGGGCGGCCGCTACCGCGAGCTGCTGAACACCGACTCGCGCCACTACGGCGGCGGCGACGTCGGCAACGGCGGCGCGGTCGAAGCCACGCCGGACGCGTGGATGGGCCGCGCATGGTCGGCATCGCTGACCCTGCCGCCGCTCGCGGCGCTGCTGCTGGCGCCGGAGGCGCGGGCCTGAGCGCGATGGCGCTGCGCATCCTGTTCGTCGCCGCCGAGTACCGGCCGCTGCTGAAGGTGGGCGGCCTCGCCGACGTGATCGAGGCGCTGCCGGATGCGCTGGCCGGCCTCGGCCACGAGGTGCGCGTGCTGCTGCCGCGCATCCGCGGCATGCCGCGCGGGCGTCGCATCGCGCGGCTGCCCGGCATCGGCACGCTGCGCGAGGCGATCGCGGCACCGCGCCTCAAGGCGTGGATGCTCGACACCCCGGCGCTGGGCCGTCGCAGCGGCATCTACGGCGACGCCGATGGCGCGGCCTACGCCGACGACGCCGCCTGCTTCGCCGACCTGTGCCGCGCGGCGGTCGCGCTGGCCGACGACGCCTGCGGGCTGCGCTGGCGCGCCGACGTGGTGCACTGCCACGAATGGCAGACCGGGCTGGTGCCGCCGCTGCTGCAACTGGCGCGCGTGCCGGCAGCGAGCGTGTTCACCATCCACAACCTGGCGCAGCGCGGCCTGTTCCCGGCGGAAACGGCAGGCGCGCTGGGGCTGCCGGCGTGGCTGATGCACCCGGACGCGATGGAATTCTGGGGCCACTTCGCGTTCATCAAGGGCGGGCTGCAATTCGCCGATCGCCTGACCGCGGTCAGCCCGCGCTACGCCGGGGAAATCCTCACGCCCGCCTTCGGCGAGGGCCTGGACGGCGCGCTGCGCACGCGCGCCGACCGCCTGAGCGGCATCCTCAATGGCCTCGACGAGACGCTGTGGAACCCGCGCACCGACCCGTTGCTGCAGGCGCATTTCTCCGCCCGCGCGCCGCAGGCGCGGCGGCACGGACGCGCGGCGCTGCTGCGCGAGCTGGGCATGTGCGATGCGGATGCCGAAGCCTGCGTGCTGCTTGGCCACGTCGGCCGGCTGGTGCCGCAGAAAGGCATCGACCTGGTGCTGGATGCGCTGCCGGCGCTGCTGCAGCGGCCGCTGCGGCTGGTCGTGCTCGGTCGCGGCGAGGCGGCGATCGAGGCGCGCCTGCGCGCGGCCGCGCTGGCCCATCCCGGGCGCGTCGTCGCGCGCATCGGCTTCGACGACGCGCTCGCCCACCGCATCTACGCCGGCGCCGACGCGTTCCTGATGCCTTCGCGGTTCGAGCCCTGCGGGCTCAGCCAGCTCAGCGCGATGCGCTATGGCGCGGTGCCGATCGTCAATCCCGTCGGCGGCCTCGCCGACACGGTCGTGGACGCGACCCCGCGGCACCTCGACGACGGCAGCGCGACCGGCTTCGCGATGCGCTCGGCCGACGCCGCCGGCCTGCTCGACGCGGTCGATCGCGCGCTCGCGCTGCGTGCGGATGCCGGCGCGTGGTCGCGGCTGGTGCGGCAGGCGATGGAGCGGCGCTTCAGCTGGCACGACAGCGCGCACCGCTACGTCGAGGTGTACGAAAGCGCGTGCGCCGCGCGCGGCGAAGCCTATCGGCACCCGCCGCCGATGCCGCTACGCCGGCGCGGCTGAACGCTGGCGGACGACGCGGCTCAGCGCATCCAGTCGGCGCGCAGCTTCATGCACTCGGCGCGCCAGGGGCAGTCCAGCTTGGCGCAGGTCAGGCGCA
>NZ_JBDKSX010000087.1:0-4080 GCF_039680435.1 Mizugakiibacter sp.
CGAGTCCGGGTCCGACCACGCGCCGGCCGCCGCGCCGCCGCCCGCCGCGGCGGAGGTGCCCGCGGCTGCGCCCGCCGAGGCCGCGCCGCCGGCCGCCGCCAAGCAGGCCGCGGCCGCCGAAACCACCGTGCGCGTCGACACCGCGCGGCTGGACGCCCTGGTCAACTTCATCGGCGAGCTGGTGCTGGTGCGCAACCGCATCGCCAACCTCGCCGCGCGCAGCGAGGACAGCCCGCTGGAGCGCGCGGTCGGCGAGCTCGACCGCGTCACCAATGACCTGCAGACCGCGGTGATGCGCACGCGCATGCAGCCGGTCGGCCGGCTGTTCCAGCGCTTCCCGCGCATCGCCCGCGACCTCGCGCGCCAGCTCGGCAAGCAGGTGCAGCTCGAGCTGGAGGGCGAGGACACCCAGCTCGACCGCAACCTGGTCGAGGCGCTGGCCGATCCGCTGGTGCACCTGGTGCGCAACGCGCTCGACCACGGCATCGAGCCGCCGGACGCGCGCGCCGGCAAGCCGGCCGCCGGACGCGTGCGCCTGGCCGCGTCGCAGGAAGGCGAGCACATCGTCATCACCATCGCCGACGACGGCCGCGGCATGGACCCCGCGGTGCTCAAGCGCAAGGCGATCGAGAAGGGCGTGCTCTCCGCCGAGCGCGCCGAACGCATGGCCGACGAGGAGTGCTACGAGCTGATCTTCCTGCCCGGCTTCTCCACGCGCAGCGAGATCTCCGATATCTCCGGGCGCGGCGTCGGCATGGACGTGGTCAAGACGCGCGTCGCCGAACTGGGCGGCACCATCGCGATCCGCTCGCAGGTCGGTCGCGGCAGCGAGATCAAGGTCAGCGTGCCGCTGACCCTGGCGATCCTGCGCGCGCTGATGGTGCGCGTCGCCGGACGCATGCTGGCGCTGCCGCTGGCCAACGTCTCCGAGGTGTTCGAGCTGGACGCCTCGCGCGTGCGCACGGTCGACGGCCGCGAGGTGGTCGCGCATCGCGCGCGGCCGCTGCCGCTGAGCCGCCTCGACCGCTGGCTGGGCGCGGACGCGAACGCGGCCGACGCCGGCGCGCGCGAGCACGTCGCGGTGGTGCACATCGGCCACCAGCGCGTCGGCTGCGTGGTGCACGAGGTGGTCGGACGCGAGGAGGTGGTGATCAAGCCGCTGGGCGCGCTGCTGCGGCAGGTGCCCGGCATCGCCGGCGCGACCATCACCGGCGACGGCCGCATCGCCCTGATCGTCGATCTGGTCGCGCTGCTGCGCGCGGCGCCGATGGAACGGGTGGCCTGAGATGGAAGTGCTCAGCCTGACCGGCATCGTGATGGCTTTCGTCGTCGTGATCGTCGGCAGCATCCTCAAGGGCAGCGGCGTGGCCGCGCTGTGGAGCGCGGCCGCGTTCATGGTGGTGATCGTCGGCACCAGCTCGGCGATCATGGTGCAGACGCCGTCGCGCGTGCTCCGCCGCGCCCTGCGCATGGCGCGCTGGGTGATCTGGCCGCCGGCCAGCGACAGCCAGGCGCTGATCGCCAAGGTGATCGGCTGGAGCGAGATCGCGCGCCGCCAGGGCCTGCTCGGGCTGGAGTCGCACTTCGAGGCGGAGACCGACCCGTTCGCCAAGAAGGGCCTGCAGCTGCTGGTCGACGGCAGCGAGCCGGACGTGATCCGCGGCATCCTCGAGGTCGACCTCGCCGCCAAGGAGCACGCCGACACCGAGGCCGCCAAGGTGTTCGAGAGCGCCGGCATCTATTCGCCGACGCTGGGCATCATCGGCGCGGTGATGGGCCTGATGGCGGTGATGGAGAACCTGTCCGACCCGTCCAAGCTCGGCCCCGGCATCGCCGGCGCGTTCGTCTCCACCGTCTACGGCATCGCCTCGGCGAACCTGCTGCTGCTGCCGATCGCCAGCAAGCTCAAGGGCGTCATCCGCGGGCAGTCGCAGCAGCGCGAGATGGTGGTCGAGGGCCTGATCGCCATCGCCGAGGGCGAGAACCCGCGCAACATCGAAACCAAGCTGCAGGGCTTCCTGCACTGAGGCCCGGCGATGGCGCGCAAGCACCGCCACGAAGAGCACGCCAACCACGAGCGCTGGGCGATCCCGTACGGCGACCTGATCACCCTGCTGCTGGCGTTCTTCGTGGTGATGTACTCGATTTCCTCGGTCAACGAGGGCAAGTACCGCGTGCTGGCGCAGTCGATCGCCACCGCGTTCAACGGCTCGCCCAAGGTGATCGAGCCGGTGCAGGTCGGCGCGCAGCCGACCATGTCGGCGCAGACCTCGGCGATCGCCTCGATCCAGGCGGCGGCACCCAGCGCCGCGCCGATCCCGCTGATCCCGGTGCCGGTGCCGTCGCAGAAAATGCCGCCGCCCGGCAAGACCGGCGGCCGCGAAGGCGGCGACGTCGCCACCGCCACGCGCCTGCGCGGCGCCGACCTCTCGGCCGCGCGCACGCGCGGCGAGGCCGAGGGCCTGAAGCGCATCGCCGACCAGATCGAGAAGGCGCTCGGGCCGCTGATCGACCGCCAGCTGATCGCGCTGCGCCGCACCGACTTCTGGCTGGAGATCGAGATCAAGACCGACATCCTGTTCGCCAGCGGCGTCGCCGCGCTGTCGCCGCAGGCAGTGCCGGTGCTGCAGCAACTGTCCGACATCCTGCGGCCGTTCCCCAACCCGCTGCGCATCGAGGGCTACACCGACGACGTGCCGATCAACACGTTCGCGTTCCCTTCCAACTGGGAGCTGTCGGCGGCGCGCGCGGCCTCGGTGGTGCGCCTGCTCGCCGGCGGCGGCATCGAGCCGCAGCGCATGGCGATCATCGGCTGGGGCGAATACCGGCCGGCGGCCGGCAACGACAGCGAGGCGGGGCGCAACCGCAACCGCCGCGTGCTGATCGTGGTGCTGAGTTCGAGCGCGGTGCCGGAGCGCTTCTACAGCAGCCGGCCGGAGGCGCCGGCGGACGCGGCGGCGATGCTGTCGGCCACCGCGCCGGCACAGCGGGCCGCACCGGCCGCACCGGCCGCGGCCGGTGCCGGCGCGGACCCGGCGCCGAAGGCGAGCGGCTGGCTGCCGGTGCTGCACGTGGTGCGTCCGGCCACGAACGAGCAATGAGGCGGGAGCGAACGATGCGCGTGTGGGCGGTGGCGAATCAGAAGGGCGGCGTCGGCAAGACCACCACGGCGGTGGCGCTGGGCGGGCTGCTGGCCGCGTCCGGCGCGCGCACGCTGCTGGTCGACATGGACCCGCACGCCTCGCTGACCAGCTATTTCGGCTTCGACCCCGAGACGCTGCCCGGCGGCGTGTACGACCTGTTCCGCGCCGGCGCGGACGACGCACCGGCGGCCGCCGAGCGCATCCTGCCGACGCGCTTCGAGCGCCTCGCCGTGCTGCCGGCCACGCCGGCGATGGCCACCCTCGACCGCCAGCTCGGCGCGCGTTCCGGCATGGGCCTGGTGCTGGCCGAGGCGCTGGCCGCGCTGGCCGGCGACTACGACCGCGTGCTGGTCGACTGCCCGCCGATGCTGGGCGTGCTGATGGTCAACGCGCTGGCCGCGTGCGAGCGGCTGGTGATCCCGACGCAAACCGAATTCCTCGCCCTGGCCGGGCTGGAGCGCATGCTGCGCAGCCTCGGCATGATCGAGCGCGCGCGCGGCCGGCAGGTGCCGCGGCTGATCGTGCCGACCCTGTACGACGGCCGCACGCACGCCTCGACCGCCAGCCTGCAGGCGCTGCGCGAGCGCCATGCCGGCGAGCTGGCGCAGAGCGTGATCCCGGTCGATACGCAGGTCCGCGAGGCCAGCGTCGCCGGCGTGCCGGTCGGCGCCTGGCCGGCGGCGCGGCGCGGCGCGCAGGCCTACCGCGGCCTGCTCGACGAACTGTGCGCGCTGGAAGCGCCGATGGCGCTCGAGGCGGCCTCGTGAGCGCGCCGCATCCCGACCTGCGCGTGCTGCCCGTGCGCGGCGACGCGGCGCTGGCGGACTACCTCGATGCGCTGCTGGCGCCGCCCGCCGCGCGCGCGCCCGGCGTCGTCGCGCCGCCCGCCGCCGTGGCGGAGGCCGTCGGCGCCGATGCGCCGCCCGCGCCGCGCCCC
>NZ_JBDKSX010000088.1:0-4210 GCF_039680435.1 Mizugakiibacter sp.
CGGGCGCGGACGTCAGCCGCTGCAGCAATCCGGCGGGGGCGGGCGCGGGCGGCGTGCCCGCGCCCAGCGCGCGCATCATCGTCTGCAACTGGTCGAGCGCGGCCAGCAGCGCGTCGATGGTGTCGGCGTCGAGCAGCAGCCGGCCGGCGCGCGCGTCGTTCAACAAATCCTCGGCGCGATGGCACAGCGCGACCATCGGCTCGACGGCGAGGAAGCCGGCGCCGCCCTTGACCGTGTGGAAGGCGCGGAACACCGCGTTCAGCAGCGCCGGATCGCGCGGAGCGGCCTCCAGCGCGATCAACTGGTCGCCGAGCGCCGCGAGCAGTTCCCCGGCTTCGACCAGGAAATCGGCGAGGATGCTCGTGTCCGGCGCCTGCGCCATGGCGTCAGAAGCCGAACTCGGCCAGCAGGCGGTCGACCTGGTCCTGGGTGGAGGCGGTCGCGCCCGGCGTCGCCGCGATCGGCGGCGGCGACGTGCCGGCCAGCGCGCCGGCCAGCCGCACCAGTTCCAGCAGCACGTGCTCGGCGCGCTCCATGAACCCGCCGATCTGTTGCATGCGCTGGCCGGTCAGGTCCTGCCAGGACTGCGCCACGGTCATCTCGCGCAAACCTTCCCGGCAGGCGTCGGCGAAGATCGCCGCCTGCCGCGCCAGCGCGCCGGCGTCGTCGGCCAGCGGGTCGCCGGCCAGGCCGTCGCAGCGCATCATCAGCGTGCCCGCCGCCTCTTCCAGCCGCACCGCTTCCGGCATCAGCCGTTCGGTCACGTCGAGGCTGGCGTGCGCGGCCTGTTCGCTCATGCTCATCGCCTCGCCGAGGCGGCGCCGCGCTTCGGGCAGCGCCTGCGCGGCGAGGCCGCCCGTCTCGACGTCGCTGGCGAGATGCTTGACCGCCTCGTGCAGTTCGCGCGCGAGCTTGCCGAGCGCGTGGAACAGCGCGTGCTCGCGGCGCCGGATCAAGGCGTCCAGCGCCTGCTCGAAGCTGCCCGGGTCGCTGGCGCCGAGCAGTTCCTTCAGTTCCGCAGGCAAGGCTGCGGCCGGCAGCTGCGGCGCTCCGGTGGTGGTGTCCATGCGCATCCCCTTCAGCTCGCCGTCGCCAGTCGTTCGAAGATCTTTTCCAGCTTTTCCTTCAGCGTGACCGCGGTGAACGGCTTGACGATGTAGCCGTTCACGCCGTTCTGCGCGGCCTCGATGATCTGTTCGCGGGTGTTCTCGGCGGTCACCATCAGCACCGGCAGCGCCTTCAGCGCCGGCTCGGCGCGGATCGCCTTGAGCAGCGCGATGCCGGTCATGCCCGGCATGTTCCAGTCGGTGACCACGAAGTCGAACTGCCCGCTCTTGAGCATCGGCAGCGCGGTCGCGCCGTCGTCGGCTTCCTGGATGTTGCCGAAGCCGAGCTCCTGCAGGAGGTTCTTGATGATGCGCCGCATAGTGGAGAAGTCGTCCACCACGAGGATCTTCATGTTCCGGTCCAAGCTCGCCTCCGCTCTCGTGTCTTCGTGCTCCCTCCCCTGTCCGGCAGGAGAGGGCCGGGGAGGGGTCGCTCCTCGCGGGTGAGCTACCCCCTCCCGGCCTCCCCCGCAGGCAGGGGGAGGCGTAATCCGTGTCAGCGCCGTTCGCGCCAGTCGGCCATGCGCGCGCGCAGGCGCACCAGCGCCTGGCCGTGGATCTGGCAGACGCGCGATTCGGTCACGCCGAGCACCTCGCCGATCTCCTTCAGGTTCAGCTCCTCGTCGTAGTACAGCGACATCACCAGCTTCTCCCGCTCCGGCAAGCCGTCGATCGCCTCGGCGAGTGCCGCCTGCATGGCCCCCGCCTCCAGCGCCTGCGCCGGGCCGGCGCCGCCCTCGTCGGCGACGTCGATCCCGCTGCCATCCTCGTCGCCGCTGCCGGACAGGCTGAGCAGGCGGCAACTGGCGGCGTCGCGCAGCACCTGGTGGTACTCGTCCAGCGTGATGCCGAGCCGGCGCGCCACTTCCGTTTCGTCGGCGTCGCGCCCGGTCTCGCCTTCCAGCTGGCGTACCGCCTCCGCCACTTCGCGCGCCTTGCGGTGCACGGAGCGCGGCGTCCAGTCGGTCTTGCGCAACTCGTCGAGCATCGCCCCGCGGATGCGTATCCCCGCGTAGGTCTCGAAGTTCGCCGAACGCGACGGCGCATAGTTCCGCGCCGCCTCGAGCAGGCCGATCATGCCCGCCTGGATCAGGTCGCCGACCTCCACGCTGGGCGGCAGCCGCCCCATCAGGTGGTAGGCGATGCGCCTGACCAGCGGCGCATGTTTTCGCACCAGCTCGTCGGCCGAGATGCGCTGGACCTCCAGGTATTCCGCGCTGGCGTTCATCGTCATGCCCCCAGCGCTGCCGGCACGCCGGCCAGGCGCTCCACGAAGAACTCCAGGTGGCCGCGGCTTCCCGCCGCCACGTCCCACTTATCGGCCGCCATCGCCAGATTCTTGAGCGCCACCGCGGCGCGGCTGCCGGGGAAGGCGTCGACCACCGCGCGCTGGCGGCGGATCGCGCGGCGCAGGTGGTCGTCGTCGGGCACCGCGCCGACGTAGTCCAGCGCCACCTGCAGGAAGCGGTCGGTGACGCGCAGGATCTTTTCGTGCAGTTGGCGGCCGTGCGCGGCGTCGCGCACCATGTTGGCGACCACGCGGAAGCGCTCGACGCCGAAGTCGCGGCTGAGCACCTTGATCAGCGCGTAGGCGTCGGTGATCGAGGCCGGCTCGTCGCACACCACCACCACCACTTCCTGCGCGGCGCGGCTGAACAGGGTCACGCTCTCGGCGATGCCGGCGGCGGTGTCCACCACCATCACGTCCAGCGGCCGCGCGTAGTCGGCGAAGGCGCGGATCAGCCCGGCGTGCTCGGCGGTGCCGAGCTCGGCCATGCGCCGCGTGCCGGAGGTCGCCGGGATCACCTTCAGCCCGTGCGGCGCGTCCAGCACCAGGTCCTCGATGCCGCAGTCGCCGGCCAGCAGGTGGCTCAGGTTGCGGCCCGGCTGCAGGCCCAGCATCACGTCGACGTTGGCGAGGCCGAGGTCGGCGTCCAGCAGCAGCGTCTCGCGGCCCGCCATCGCCAGCGTCATCGCCAGGTTCACCGACACGCTGGTCTTGCCGACCCCGCCCTTGCCGCTGGTGACCGCGATCACCTTGACCGGCCGGCGCTGCGCCAGCCGCGCCAGCCCGACGGCCTGATTCATCAGCTTCCCTGACATGGAACCCTCGTGGTACGAGCCGGCGCCGTGGGGCGTTGCGGCGAATGCGGATGCGGCGTGCATGCGGCGCTCCTTACGCGAACGCGACGGCGACGCGGCCGAAGCGCTCGGCCATGACGAGATCGTCGAGCTGCGCCGCCGGCGCGTGCGCCTTGACCGCGCGGCACACCAGGCGGTGCGCGTCGGCGCGCGCGATGTCCTCGGGCACGCGCTGGCCGTCGGTGGTGTAGTCGATGGCGAGGCGGTGGCGGATCACCGCCGACAGCGCGCCGCCCAGCGCCGGCGCCTCGTCGAGCTTGGTCAGGATGCAGCCGGCCGGCGCGAACGGCGCGTAGGCGCGCACGGCCTCGTCCAGCGCCGCCGCCTGCGCGTTCGCGGCCAGCACCAGCGTGTTGCGCACCGGCACGCGCGTCTCGCGCAGGCCCTGCATCAGCGCGGCGACGCGCGCGTCGCGGCAGGCCATGCCCGGGGTGTCGATCAGCACCAGGCGCTGGTCGGCGAGGCGCTCCATCAGCGCGCGCAGCGCGGCCGGCTCGCCGGCGCTGTACACCGGCACGCCGAGCAGGCGCCCGTAGTGGAACAACTGCTCCTCGGCGCCGATGCGGAAATCGTCGGTGGTGACCAGCGCCACGCCCTTCAGTCCGTGGCGCATCACGTAGCGCGCCGCCAGCTTGGCCAGCGTGGTGGTCTTGCCGACGCCGGTGGCGCCGAGCAGCGCGATCGCGCCGCCGTCGTCGAGGAAGTCGTGCGCGTTGACCGGCACCCTGCGCGACAGCAGGCCGAGCGGCAGGTAGCGCGCCTGCTCCGGCGACATCTGCTCGGGCAGCTCGCCGACGATGCTGCCGGCGACGTCGGCGTCGATGCCGAGCCGCGACAGCTCGCGCAGCATGCGCGCCGACAGCGGCTTGCGCCGGCCGAGGTCGTTCCAGGCCAGGCTGGAAAGCTGCGATTCGAGCATGCCGCGCAGCGCGTGCAGTTCCTGCTTCATGCCCAGCAGGGGC
>NZ_JBDKSX010000089.1:0-22380 GCF_039680435.1 Mizugakiibacter sp.
GGCGGCCAAGCACGAAATCGCACTGCGCGCCTTGCCGGCGGTCAGGGCGCGCTTGCGCGGCTCCGCTAGAGTCGGGAGCCTGCGGAACCATTTGTCGCGGGAGGAACGCGCGTGAAAACCATCGGCCTGATCGGCGGCATGAGCTGGGAATCGACCGCGCTCTACTACCGCCACCTCAACCGGCGCGTCGCCGAGCGGCTCGGCGGCCTGCATTCGGCGCGCTGCATCGTCCACTCGCTGGACTTCGCCGAGATCGCCGCCATGCAGCGCGCCGGCGAGTGGGCGCGCGCCGGCGAAGTGCTGGCCGGGGCGGCACGCGCGCTCGAGGCGGCCGGCGCCGGCGTGCTCGGCATCGCCACCAACACCATGCACAAGGTCGCCGGTGCGGTCGAGGCGGCGGTGGACGTGCCGCTGCTGCACATCGCCGACGTCGCCGGCGCGGCGCTGCGCGCGGCCGGCATCGCCCGCACCGGTCTGCTCGGCACGCGCTTCACCATGGAGCAGGATTTCTACCGCGAGCGCCTCGCCCGCCACGGCATCGAGACGCTGGTGCCGGATGCCGAGGCGCGCGCCGAGGTCGACCGCGTGATCTTCGGCGAGCTGTGCCGCGGCGACATCCTCGAGGCGTCGCGCGCGCGCTACCGCGCCATCGTCGACGCGCTGGCCGCCGACGGCGCGCAGGGCGTGCTGCTCGGCTGCACCGAGATCTGCATGCTGATCGATGCCGGCGACGTCGCCCTGCCGCTGTTCGACACCACCGCGCTGCACGCGGATGCGCTGGTCGAGGCCGCGTTCGCGTAGACGGCCATCCGTCCGCAGTTGCTTTGTATACTTCCACCACATCGCCCATGGTGGTAGCGTCCGGCCGTCCGGCCGGATAAAGGCTGCGCGCAGCCGCGCCGGTCGCTTCGGCCTCACGCTCCACGGAGGGTGGCCATGCCGGCAAGAGGGTGGTGGCGGTTCGCGCGGTGGCTGTCGGTGGTCTATGCGCTGCTGCTGGTTCCGGCGGCGCTGCTTGCGCTCGGCCTGCTGGTCCTGGCGCGGCGCCAGGACATGGCCGAGTGGATGGCGCACGACCGCGGCGTGGTCGAATTGGCGCAACGCACCCTGCGCACGGCGACCTCGACCGCCAGCGGCGATGCCGCCTTCGTCGCCGCCGACGTCGGCGCCGCGCTGGCCGCGCGCACGCCTGCCGAGCTCGATCGCGCGGCCGTGCTGTTCGAGCGGCTGGCCCGCACGCGGCGTGTCTACGCCAAGCTGCGCCTGATCGACGCCGCCGGACGCGAAGTACTGCGCGTCGACCATCGCGACGGCCGCGTCTGGCGGGTGCCCGACGCCGAATTGCAGGACAAGGGCGAGCGCTATTTCGTGCGCGCCCTCGCCGCGTTGCCGGCGGGCACGACCTACGTGTCGGGGCTCGACGCCAATGTCGAGCACGGCGCCCTCGAGATTCCGATCCGGCCGATGTTCCGCATCGGCGTGCCGGTGTTCGGCGCGGACGGCGCGCGCAAGGGATCGCTGCTGATCAACGTCGAGGGCGACGCGCTGATCGAGCGTCTGCGCGACGATGCCGCCAAGGCGCATGGCGAACTGCGGCTGGTCGACGCGAACGGTCGCGTGGTGCTGGGCCCGACCGGCGCGGGCAGCTGGGGGTTCCTCGATCCGCGGCAGGCGCCGCAGCTCCTGGCCGCGGCGTCCCGCGGCGGGTGGCGCGCGCCGGCAGGCGAATCCGCGGGCCAGATTCGGTCGGGCGATGCGCTGGCCGTTTTCACCACCTTCGATCCCGACGCGGCGAACCCGGCGGCGCGAGGCGACGGCCGGCTCCATATCGTGGCGCTGCAGCGGCCGCCGGGGCTGGCGACGCTGCTGCTGACGCCGCGCCGCGGCCTGGCCGGCGCGCTGGTCGCCGCCGCGCTGCTTGGCCTCGCCGGGTGGATCACGCTGCTCTCGCAGCGCGCCGCGGCCGCGCGCGAACAGTTGCGCGACAGCGCCCGCCTGCAACGCGAGTTGTTCCGCCACTCCGGGCTGCTGATCACGGTGAAAGACCGCGAGGGCCGCATCGTCGAGGCCAACGAGGCGGTTGCGGCCAGCTTCGGCCGCACGGTGGAGGGGATGTACGGCAGGCGCCTGGACGACCTGCTGCTGCCGCAGGATGCCGCCCGCGTGATGGCGCACGACAGCGCGGTGATGGCCAGCGGGCGCGAAACCAGCTTCGAGGAGACCGTCGCGATGCCCGACGGCGAGCACACGTTCCTGGCGATCCGCTTCCCGGTGCGCAATGCCGACGGCGCCATCCGCGGCGTCGCCGCGGTGCGCGCCGACGTCACCGAACACGTGCAGCTCGAGCAGGCGCTGCGCCTGGCCAAGGCCGAGGCCGAGGCGGCGAACCTGACCAAGTCGGCCTTCCTCGCCAACATCAGCCATGAGCTGCGCACGCCGCTCAACACCATCATCGGCTTGAGCGAGCTGGTGGCGGAGGAACTCGCCGAGGGCGGCCACGCGGAGCTCGGCGAGCCGATGCTGCGGGTGGTCGACGCCGGTCGCCACCTGCTGGCGCTGATCAACGACATCCTCGACCTGTCGAAGATCGAGGCCGGCCGCGTCGAACTGCACCCGGAGCCGTGCCGCGTGCGCGATCTCGTCGACACCGTGGTCGGCACGGTGCAGCCGCTGGCCAAGGCCCACGGCAATCGCATCGACGTGCGTTTCGCCGCCGACCCCGGCGTGGTGTCGCTGGACAGCACGCGGGTCAAGCAGATCCTGTTCAACCTGCTGAGCAACGCCTGCAAGTTCACCCGCGACGGCCACGTTTCCGTCGCGGTCGACGTGAGCGGGACGACGCACGGCTCGCGCCTGGTCGTGGCCGTCGCCGACACCGGCATCGGCATCGCGCCGGAGCAGGTCGAACGCATCTTCGAACCATTCCGCCAGGCCGACCAGACGATCGCGCGGCGCTACGGCGGCACCGGCCTCGGCCTCAGCATCTGCCGCCAACTGTGCGGCCTGATGGGCGGCGACATCGAGGTCGCGAGCACGCCGGGCGCCGGCTCCGTGTTCACCGTGACCCTGCCGCTGGTCGACGGGCAGGCTGCGCGCGCGGCGGCGCCGGCCCCGGCTGCGCGCGCGCCGCATGCCGGCGACCTGATCGTGGTCGCCGACGACGATCCGAACGCGCTGCTGCTGGCGGTAACGACCCTCGAACGCGCGGGTTTCCGCGTGCAGCCGGCGCGCTCGGGCGCGGAGGCGCTGGCGGCGGTGCGCGAGGTCCGGCCCGCGCTGCTGGTGCTGGACATCCTGCTTGGCGACATGAGCGGCTGGGACGTGCTGGCGGCGCTGCGCGCCGACGCGGAATTCCGCGACGTGCCGGTGATCGTGTGCACGATCACCGACGCCGACCAGCGCGGGGTCTCGCTCGGCGTGGTCGAGCACCTGACCAAGCCGTTCGAGCGCGAGCGCCTGCTGGCGCTGGCGCGGCGGTTCGCGCAGCGCGTGGACGGTCCGCGCGCGATCGTGGCCGACGACGACCCGGATTTCCGCTACCAGATCGCCCGCCGCCTGCGCGCCGAGGGCTGGCAGGTGGACGAGGCCCGCGACGGCGTCGAGGCGCTGGCCGCGCTGCGCCACCGCCCCGCGGAACTGATGCTGCTCGACCTGATGATGCCGAACATGGACGGCATCGCCGTGCTGGAAACGATGCACGCCGATGCGCGCCTGCGCGACGTGCCCGTGATCCTGGTCAGCGCCGCCGAGCTCTCGCCGGACGTGGTGCGCATGCTGGACGGGCGCGCGACCGAGCTGATGCGCAAGAGCGGCGGCGACATCGAGGCCATGCTGGTGCGGGTGCGTTCGACCCTCGCCGCGCTGGGCGCGAGCCCGACCGGGGAGGGCGCGTGAACGCGACCGCGCTCTGCGTCGAGGACGACGACAACCATGCCTACCTGCTGGAGCGCCGACTCGGCCGCGACGGCATCGCGGTGTACCGCGTGGCGAGCGCCGAGGAAGGGCTGGATGCGCTCGCCGCGCGCGCATTCGACTTCGTCCTGCTCGACCTCAACCTGCCCGGCATGGACGGCTGGGCGTTCCTGGAACGGCTGCGGCGCGAGCCGCGCGCGCACGTGGCGCCGGTGATCGTGCTTTCCGCGCACGTGCTGAAGGACGAAGCCGAGCATGCGCTGGCGGCGGGCGCCGTCGCCTTCCTGCCCAAGCCGATCGACTTCGCGCGCTTGCGCCGCGTCATCGACGGCCTGCCCGCGGCGAGGCGGACCGTCGGCGAGCCTGCGCCATGAGCGATCCGCCGCGCATCCTGGTGGTCGACGACGACGACGGCGCGCGCTTCACGCTGCTGCGGCAGTTGCGCCACCTCGGCTACGCGCGCCTGGACGAGGCCCGCGACGGCTACGAGGCGCTGGCGCGGATCGAATCCGCCGCTCCCGACCTGGTGCTGCTGGACACGATGATGCCGGGCCTGGACGGCACCGAGGTGCTGCGCGCGCTGTACGAGGCGGAGCGTCTCCCGGACCTGCCCGTCGTCATGGTGTCGGCCAACGACGGCATGGACGTGGTGGTGCGCTGCATCGAGCTCGGCGCGGAGGACTACCTGACCAAGCCGGTCAATATCGCCCTGCTGCGCGCGCGCGTCGGCTCCGTGCTGGAGAAGCGCAGCTATCGCGAGAGCCAGCGCGCCTACCTGCGGCGCTTCGACGCGGAAACCGGACTGTTCAACCGAGCCGTCCTGCTCGAGCGGGTGCAGCAGATGCTGGCGCTGCGGCAGCGGTTCGGGCTCGCGGTGATGGTCATGGACGATCACGCCCAGGTGGTGGTCAGCGACGGCGAGGCGGGGGTCGCGCGCCGCCTGAACGCGCTCGAGGAGCGGGTGCGCGCACGCGACATGAACGTCGATACGGTCGCGCGGGTCGCGCCCGACACGCTGGCGCTGATCCTGCCGGCCGCGGATGGCGAATACCGCATCGCGGGCCAGCTCGAGCCGCTGGCGCACGGTGCGCGGTTGCATGCCGGAACGACTTCGCCGGGCGCGACGGGGCGCTGGTCGGTCGGGCTGGCCTTCGCGCGCCCCGGGCCGGACGCCGCCGCCGCAGACCTGCTCGGCATGGCGCTGTCGGCCGCGCGCGAGGTGCCGGCGCAGGCGCGCAACCGGCTCAGCATCGTCACGCCGGGCATGCGTGAGTCGATGCGCGACGCGTTGCGCCTGCACGGCGAGCTCGAGCTGGCGCTGGCGCGCAACGAGTTCGTCCTGCATTTCCAGCCGATCTGCGACGTCGCCACCCTGCGGCCGGTCGGCGCGGAGATCCTGCTGCGCTGGGCGCACCCCGAGCACGGTCTGTGGACGCCGGGGCGGTTCCTGCATGCGGTCGAGCGTTCGCCGCTGATCCAGGCGATCGACGAGTGGGTGCTCGAGGAAACCTGCCGCATCCTGCGCGCGTGGAAGCCGTGGCTGCCGCGGGGATTCGCCCTGAGCGCCAACATGACCGCGGAGACGCTGGCGGCGGACGGGTTGCTGGCGCGCGTGGACGCGGCGCTGGAGCGCGACTGCGCCGAACACCTGCGCATCGAACTTACGGAAACCGTGATGATGCACGACATGCCCGCCTGCGTGGCCGCGATGGATCAACTGCGCGCGCGGGGGGTGAAGATCGCGCTGGACGACTTCGGCACCGGCTTCTCCTCGCTGAGCCACATCAACCAGATCCGTTGCGATGCGCTCAAGATCGACCGCAGCTTCGTCGCCCGCGTCGACGAGCATCCGCGCACCGGCAAGGTGCTGCGCGCCATGGTCGGTCTTGCCAAGTCGCTGGGCCTGATCGTGATCGCGGAGGGCGTCGAGCGCGAGCAGGAGCTGGCGGCGGTGCGCGCCGCGGGCTGCGACCTGGTGCAGGGCTACCTCACCGGACGGCCGATGCCCGCCGCCGAGCTGCGCGCGCTGCTCGCGCCCGCCGTTGCCGGCGGCTGAACCTCGCCGCGCGCGTCCGGCGCAGGCGCCGGCCTAGCGCGACAGGTCGATCGCGTAGGTGGCGCTGCCGTCGCCGTTGTCGTGCAGCAGGCGCACGCCGTCGAGCCCCGCGGCGCGCGCGGCGTCGGCCTTGCCGGCGGCGGAGACGAAGGTGACCGGTCCCGCCGTGTGCACGCGCGCGAAGCGCCACGGACGCGCCGGCACGTCCGCGCGGTGCAGGGTCCCGTGCGCGCGGATCCAGCCGATCAGCACGTCGCGATTGGTGTCCGGCGCGCTCAGCACGAGGTTCGCGCCGTCCAGGCCGGGGAAGCGGCCGCCGCCGGAGGCGCGGTAGTTGTTGGTCACCACCAGGAACGGCTGCGCCGGATCGAGCGGCTTGCCGCGCCAGCGCAGGTCGACGATGCGCTGCCCGGCCGGCCGCGTCACGTCGATCGCATAGTCGAGCTCGCCGAACAGCACGTCGAAGTTGTAGCTGGGCACGCGCGGGTCGATCAGCGCCTGCGCCTCCGGCCTTGCCGGATCGATGCGGTTGAAGCGCTCGGCGGACTTCTCCAGCCAGGCCTTCACGCCGGCGCCGTCCAGCTTCACCGCGGCCAGCGTGTTCGGGTAGAGGTAGAGGTCGGCGGCGCTGCGGATCGAGAGGTCGCCCGCGGCCACGTCGGTGTAGTCGCCGGGGCCGCCGAAGCCGGCCTTGAACGCGGACGCCGCCGCCAGCACCGGGATGCCCTTGAGGTCGGCGTGATCGCGCGCGATCCAGTCCTCGACGTAGGCGCGCGCGGACGCCGCCACCGCGGCCAGCGCGGAGACGTCGCCGACGTCGGCGAAGTAGGTGCTCATGCGGAAGTCGCTGCGGCCGATCGGCGTCTGCACGTAGGCGACGGTGGCCGCGTGCGCCGCCGCCACCAGCGGCGCGATCTCCGGATCGGGCGCGACGCAGGCGTTCTTCTGCGGGCAGACCGGGCGCACTTCGCTGTGCGTGGCGGCCTCGTCCACCACCCAGCGGCCGCCGCGGCGCAGCAGCGCCAGCCTGATCACGCCGAGGTCGCGGCCGAAGAAGCCGCCCATCACCGCCGGCACGCCGAGCACGAAGCCGCGCGCGTCGTCGACCCCGGGCATGTGCGCGAAGCGCGAGTGCGGGTCCGGATTGGGGAACACGTCGTGCGAGTGGCCGAGCAGGATCGCGTCGATCCCCGGCACGCCGGCGAGGTGCCAGTTGGCGTTCTCCATGTCGGCGACGTACGGCGCCGGATTGAGGCCGCCGTGCGAGATCGCCACCACCAGGTCGACGCCCTGCGCGCGCAGTTCGGGCACGTACCGCGCGGCCGCCTCGACCACGCCCTTCACCGTGACCTTGCCGGCGAGGTTGCGGCGGTCCCAGTCCATGATCGGCGGCGGCGCGAAGCCGACGATGCCGACCTTCAGCGGCACCGCGATCGCGCTGCCGTCCGGCGCGTAGGCGGTGAAGGTCTTCGCGATCACGCGCCAGGGCGCGTACAGCGGCCGGCCGTCCTTCGCGCCGAACACGTTGGACAGCACTAGCGGGAAGCGCGGGCCGGCGCAGCGCCGCGGCGCCACGCCGGGCACGTCCATCGGCGTGCCGGTGACCTGCGCGAGGAACGGCAGGCCGTAGTTGAACTCATGGTTGCCGATCGTGCCGCCGTCGTAGCCGAGCGCGTCCATCGCGCGGTAGATCGCCAGCTCCTGGTCGCAGCCGACCGGCTGCGCCAGCGCCTGGTAGTCGGCCAGCGCGGTGCCCTGGATGGTGTCGCCGTCGTCGAACAGCAGGGTGTTCGGAAACTGCGCGCGCGCCTGGCGGATCAGCGTGGCGACGCGTTCGAAGCCGAGCGTGGGGTCGTCCTGCAGCCGGTAGTAGTCGTAGCTGCGCACGTTCGCGTGCAGATCGGTGGTTTCGAGGATCGCCACGTCCGCGCGCGTGCCGTCGGGTACCCGGGGCGGCCTGGCCGCAGGCTGCGCGCAGCCGGCCAGCAGGGTGGCCGCGGTCAGCGCGACGGCGGGAATGCGTACGTGCATGGTGCGGCTCCTCGGCGAACGGCCCACGCTAGCAGAATCCGCCGGCGCGGACGTGACTGCCGGAGGTCATCTCGTCGCGACGGGGACGGCGCGCTACCCTGCCGCGTCGATTCGAGGGAGATCCGCCGTGATCCGCGTCCCGTCCGCCCTGCGCCGCGCGCTGCCCGGCGCCGCCGTCCTGCTGCTGGCCGCCTGCGCCGGCGCGCCGTCCGTCCCCACGTCCGCCGCGCGCGCGGCCATCGACGTGCCCGCGATCCAGCGCCCCGCCGGCGAGAGCAGCGCGTGGTGGTTCCGCGCCGGCGCCGCGGCGGCCGCCGCCAGCGCGATCGGCGCGCAGCCGCAGGCGAAGAACGTGATCGTGTTCCTCGGCGACGGCATGAGCATCCCCACCATCGCCGCCGCGCACGTGTTCGCCGGCCAGCGCAAGGGCGTCGACGGCGAAAGTTATCGGTTGAGCTTCGAGCGTTTTCCGTTCACCGCGCTCAGCCGCACTTACGAGACCAACATGCAGACGCCGGACTCCGCCGGCACCATGACCGCGATCATGACCGGCGTGAAGACCCAGGCCGGCTTCATCGGCGTCGGCCAGGCCGCGCATCGCGACGACTGCGCTTCGGCGCGCGGCCAGGCGCTGGTGACGGCGCTGGAGCTGGCCAAGCTGGCCGGGCAGTCGGTCGGCGCGATCACCACCACGCGCATCACCCACGCCACGCCGGCGGCGACCTACGGCCACCTGCCCGAGCGCAACTGGGAAGTCGATGCCGAGATGACGAAGGAAGCGCGCGCCGCCGGCTGCGAGGACTTCGCCGCGCAATTGGTCGACTTTCCGATCGGCGACGGCCTGAACGTGGCGATGGGCGGCGGCCGCACCGAGTTCATGCCGGCGGGCGCGCGCGATCCCGAATATCCCGGCAAGGCCGGCCGGCGCCTCGACGGGCGCGACCTGGTCGCCGAATGGTCGAGGAAGCCCGCCAGCGCCTACGTCTGGAACGCGAAGCAGCTCGCCGCGCTCGACTACGCGCGCGTCGACCACCTGCTCGGCCTGTTCGAGCCCTCGCACATGCGCTACGAGCACGAGCGGCCCAAGGATCCCGCCGGCGAGCCCAGCCTGGCCGAGATGACGCGCGCCGCGCTGCGCGTGCTGCAGAAGAACCCGCACGGCTATTTCCTGATGGTGGAAGGCGGGCGCATCGACCACGCGCTGCACGCCGGCAATGCGTTTCGCGCGCTGGACGAGACCGTCGCCTTCGCCGACGCGGTGCAGGCGGCGGTCGAGGCGACCTCGGCCGACGACACGCTGATCGTCGTCACCGCCGACCACAGCCACACCATGACCTTCGCCGGCTATCCGGCGCGCGGCAACCCGATCCTCGGCCTGGTGCGCGGCCCCACCGACAGCTACGACGAGGAAGGCGGCGCCGGCCTGACGCGCGACGCCATGGGCCTGCCGTACACCACGCTCGGCTTCGCCTCCGGTCCCGGCTATCTCGGCGCCACCGACCGCCAGCCGGAAGGGCCCAAGCACTTCCCGCACGAGTACAAGACCGCGCAGGGCATCCGCGACGGCCGCCCGGATCTGGCCAAGGTCGACACCGCCGATCCCGACTACCTGCAGGAAGCCACCCATCCGATGCAATCGGAAACGCACGGCGGCGAGGACGTGGCGATCTTCGCGCGCGGCCCCGGCGCGGCGGCGTTCCACGGCGAACTGGAGCAGAACGCGATCTTCCACGTGATCGCGCAGCACGATCCGGCGATCCGCGGCGCGCTGTGCCGGCTCGGCAGTTGCGATGCCGACGGCGTGCCGGTGGATCAGCCGAGCTACGCGGCGCTGCTCGAGGCGGCGGGAAAATAGCCTTGTAGCGCGCGCTTTGCGCGCGTCCCGGCTCGGGACGCGCCGTTCGTGCGCGGAGCGCGCGCCGCGCGACCCCGGTTTCGCAGCGTGCACCCCGCGCACGAATCGCGGCCGCGTCGCGCCGCTGCAAGAGGAACGTCGGCAAGCCCCCTGTCCGATGGGGGATGCGCCGCGCGCGCCTGCCGCTATCATCGGCGCTTTCATGTCCGGGGGAGGGCTCATGGGACTGTTCGCGCAACTCACGCGGCACAAGACGGTCGAGCAGTTGCAGTCCGAGGCCGGCGCGCGCGGGGATTTCCGCCGCGTGCTCGGCCTGTGGCAGCTCACCGCGATCGGCATCGGCGGCATCATCGGCGTCGGCGTGTTCGTGCTGGCCGGGCAGCAGGCCGCGGTGAACGCCGGGCCGGCGGTGGTACTGAGCTTCCTGATCGCCGGCGCCGCCGGCGCCGCGGCCGCGCTGTGCTACGCCGAGTTCGCCGGCATGATCCCGGTCACCGGCAGCGCCTACACCTACGGCTACGCGGTGCTCGGCGAGCTGGTCGCCTGGCTGATCGGCTGGGACCTGCTGCTGGAGTACGCGCTGATCGTCGCCGCGGTGGCGAGCGGCTGGGCGGGCTACCTGATCAGCCTGCTCGGCGCGTTCGGCATCCATCTGCCGGCCTGGGCGCAAGGCGCGCCGGGCACCGGCGAAGGCCACGTGGTCAACCTGGTCGCCGCGCTGGTGGCGCTGGCGGTGGCGGTGCTGCTGACCGTGCGCACCGAGTGGGGCGCGCGCTTCAACACGACGATCGTGGCGATCAAGGTGATCGGCGTGGCGCTGGTGATCGGCGTCGGCGTGTTCTACATCGATCCGGCGAACTGGCACCCGTTCGTGCCCGCGCGCATCGTCGACGCGCAGGGCGTCGGCCACTACGGCTGGATGGGCGTGCTGGGCGCGGCCAGCGTGGTGTTCTTCGCGGTGTTCGGCTACGACACGCTGACGACCGCGGCCGAGGAAGCGAAAAACCCGCAGCGCGACCTGCCGCGCGCGGTGCTGCTGTCGCTGGGCGTGTCGATGACGCTGTATATCGCGATCGCGCTGGTGCTGACCGGCATCGTGCACTACAGCTCGCTGAACAACGACGCGCCGGTGGCGAATGCGTTCCAGGCGCTCGGCCTGCGCTGGGTCGGCGCGGCGATCGCGGCGGCGGCGGTGGCCGGCATCATCAGCGTGGTGTTCGCGTTCATGCTGGCGGCGGCGCGCATCTGGTTCGCGCTGGCGCGCGACGGCCTGCTGCCGGCGTGGTTCGCCAAGGTGCACCCGCGCTACGGCACGCCGTACCGGCCGACCCTGCTGCTCGGCGCGGCAACCGCGCTGGCCGCCGGCTTCCTGCCGATCGGCGAACTGGCCGAGCTGGTCAACATCGGCACGCTGAGCGCGTTCATCGTGATCTGCGGTTCGGTCATCGTGCTGCGCCGGCGCCGCCCGGAGCTGCCGCGCGCGTTCCGCACGCCGTGGGTGCCGCTGGTGCCGCTGCTCGGCATCGGCTTCTCGATCGCGCTGATCTACGGCTTGCCGTGGATCACCTACGAGCGCTTCGTGATCTGGATGGCGGTCGGCCTGGTGATCTATTTCGGCTACGGCATCCGCCGCAGCCGGCTGGCCCGCGAAGGCGCGTAGGGCGGGAGCGGCTTCGGCCGCGACCGCCGTCCGGAGGGTGCGGGAGCGGGGCTGAAACCCCTCACGCAGGGTCCGCTACGCCGGCTGGACGGGCTCCGCGCCGGCGGTCTCGACGCGGTCGCGGCCGTTGCGCTTGGCCTGGCGCAGCGCCGTGTCGGCCGTGGCGAGCAGCTCGTGCAGGGTCTGTTCGGGATGCTGCGCGGCCACGCCGATGCTGACCGTGAGCACGTCGTCGGGCAGGCGGATGCCGTGCATCGCGTGGCGGATGCGTTCGGCCACCGCGACCGCCTCGTCCTGGGCCAGGCCCGGCAGCAGCACCGCGAACTCCTCGCCGCCGACGCGTCCGATCAGGTCCAGCGGGCGCAGATGGTGACGCAGGACGTCGGCCAGCGCGACCAGGGTCTGGTCGCCCAGTGCGTGTCCGTGGCGGTCGTTGATCTGCTTGAAGTGGTCGGCGTCGAGGTACAGCGCGCACACCGGCACGCCCTGGCGTGCGCTGTGCGCGAGGCGCGCGGCGGCCAGTTCGAGGAAGCGGTTGCGCGCGAGCAGGCCGGTCAGGTCGTCGCTGTAGGCGCGTTCGCGCAGTTGCTGCTCGAGCCGGAAGTGCTTGTGCAGGATGTCGTCCATCAGGCCGTGCACGATCACCGCGGCGACCAGGGTCACGCTCATGTACAGCAGGTACTGGGCCGGCAGCGTGGACAGCGTCGGTTCCGCCAGCAGCAGCGGCAGCGGGCCGAGCGCGCAGAGCGTCATCGCCAGGATGAAATCCCAGCGCCACAGCCACACCACGCTGCTCGCCAGCGGCACGATCACGTAGGCCGGCAGCACCCATTGCGCGCCCTGCGCATGCTGGTAGCCGTTCAGGCCGATGCCGACCTCGAGCACGAAGGTGGCCGCCAGCGCGAGCAGGCAGAGCCGGTGCGGATCCGAGGTCAGGAAGGCCCGCCAGACCAGCGCGGCGAGCGGCAGCAGCGGCAGCGCGCGCAGCACCAGCGGCACCCCGCTGCTGCCGACCAGTTCGCCGCACGCAGTCAGCGCGAAGTAGGCGACCGTGCCGGTCAGCAGCAGCAGGCGCACGGTCGTGCCCGTGTGCTGGCCGAGGTAGTGCGTGAAGGCGTGCCGCTCGCTCGGATGCGAGCCCGGCAGCAGCGGCAGCTCCGCCGGTGCGGGGCGCGTGGGGATTTCGGTGGTCATGCGGAGGCCAATGGCTTTATTCCGGGGCGGAGCACACGCAAGACCCGGGCCAATCGCCCGGGGCGTTGCAATTGTTCAAGCACCGGCGTCGCAGGCGGCGAGACGGCGCCGGCCCAGGCTTGCGTCGCGCAGGCCGCCGCCGGGGCCGCGGAGCTCCTCGTCAGAACGCCGCGCCGCCCTTCCTTCACGCACGCCCCGGCGCGGCCTGCGCGTCCCCGACGCGAGCCGGCCGGGGGCCGCTCCTTCCTCGCGGGCCTGATCCGGGCCATTGCCACCTCCGTGGGGCGCCGCGCCTCCTGCGGGAGGCCTGTGAAGCCTATCTTGATCGCGTCCGCGCGGGCGCGCGAGCGGCGCATCCCGTGACCTTTGGGGCACCGGCGCGGCCGCCGCCGCTGCTAGCATCGCGGGCCAGCCCGGCGCCGCGGGGAATCCGGCGCCGCCACCCGACCGCCACTCCCGGGAACGCCATGAACGCCACGTCGCCGTGCGCCCTGTTGTCCGTCCTGCTCGCCGCCGCCGCTGCCGGCGCGCCCCTCGCGCATGCCGCCGTGCCGGCGCCGGCCGATACGCCCTATCCGGGCACGATCGAGCTGGCCGTGGACGCTACCGACACCGCGCGGCGCATTTTCCGCGTGCGCGAGCAGATCCCGGTGCAGGCGGGCCCGCTGACCCTGCTGTACCCGCAGTGGATCCCCGGCAACCATTCGCCGACCGGCCCGCTGGACAAGCTCGCCGGCCTGACCGTCAACGCCGACGGCAAGCCGCTGGCGTGGACGCGCGACCCGCTCGACGTGTACGCCTTCCACGTCGAAGTGCCGCAGGGCGTCACCGCGCTGACCGTCGAGTTCCAGTTCCTGTCGCCGCAGGAGCGCGGCCAGGGCCGCGTGGTGATGACCCCGGACATGCTCAACCTGCAGTGGAATGCGGTGGCGCTGTATCCGGCCGGCCACGACGCCCGCCTGATCACGGTCGCGCCCAGCGTGACGCTGCCGCAAGGCTGGCAGTTCGGCAGCGCGCTGGAAGTGGCCGCGCAGGACGGCGCCAGCACGAGCTTCAAGCCGGTGCCGTTCGCCACCCTGGTCGATTCGCCGATGTTCGCCGGCCGCTACTTCAAGCGCGTCGACCTCGATCCCGGCGCCAAGGTGCCGGTGCATCTGAACGTCGTCGCCGACGCGCCGGAGAATCTCGCGATCAAGCCCGACCAGCTCGCCATCCACCGCGCGCTGGTGCAGCAGGCCTACAAGCTGTACGGCGCGCACCACTACGACCACTACGACTTCCTGCTGGCGCTGTCCGACAACCTGAGCGGCATCGGCCTCGAGCACCACCGCTCCAGCGAGAACGGCGTCGGCCCCGACTACTTCACCGACTGGGCGAAGAGCACGCCGGAGCGCGACCTGCTTGCGCACGAGTACACGCACTCCTGGAACGGCAAGTTCCGCCGCCCGGCCGACCTCACCACGCCCAACTTCAACGTGCCGATGCAGGACAGCCTGCTGTGGGTGTACGAGGGCCAGACCCAGTACTGGGGTTACGTGCTGGCCGCACGCTCCGGCCTGTGGACGGCCGAGCAGACCCGCGACGCGCTGGCCAGCGTCGCCGCCACCTACGCCGACAACCGCCCCGGCTTCGACTGGCGCAACGTGCAGGACACCACCAACGACCCGATCATCGCCATGCGGCGGCCGCTGCCATTCCGCAACTACCAGATGAGCGAGGACTACTACAGCGCCGGCCAGCTGATCTGGCTGGCGGTGGACAGCGAGCTGCGCGAGCTGACCCGCGACAGGCGCTCGCTGGACGACTTCGCGCGCGCGTTCTTCGGCGTCGACAACGGCGCCTGGACGACGAAGACCTACACCTTCGACGACGTGGTCGCCACGCTGAACGCGCTCGCGCCGCACGACTGGGCGACGTTCCTGCGCCAGCGCCTCGACGCGCACGCGCCGCCGCTGGACGGCCTCGCCCGCGCCGGCTGGAAGCTGGTCTACACCGATGCGCCCAGCGCGATGACGAAAGGTTACGAGGCCGAGCGCAAGGTCGCCGACTTCACCTACTCGCTGGGCCTGGTGATCGCGAGCAAGGACGCCAGGCTGGTCGACGTGCGCTGGAACGGGCCGGCGTTCAAGGCCGGCGTGCCGTCCGGGGCCACGCTGGTAGCGGTCAACGGCCGCGAGTACAAGCCGGAGCGCCTGCAGGACGCGATCACCGCCGCCAAGGCGGACAAGGCGCCGATCGCGCTGCTGATCAAGAGCGCCGATGCCTACCGCACGGTCGAGGTGGACTACCACGGCGGCCTGAAGTACCCGCACCTCGAGCGCGTCCCCGGCACGCCGGACCGCCTCTCGGCGATCCTCGCGCCGCGGCGCTGAGGGCGCCGGCCCGCCCGCCGCCCGGACGGGCGGCCGGCGGGCCGTGTCGATCCCGCCACGCAAGTTCACAAGCGTGAACGCCGCGCTGGCGCCAAGATTGCTCCCCCACGGGCAGGCCCGCACGCAAAGCGGGCGACAAGGGGGGTATGCCATGGGTTCGCTCCATCACGGCACCATCGCCGCGCAGGATCCACGCAATCTGGCCCCGCGCGTGCGCGCGCTGCGCTGGCGCTCCGCCAGCGGTCGCGGACTGCGCGATCTCGCCATCGACCTCGAGGACGGTTCCAGCATCGGCCTGCTCGACGCCGACGTGCTCGCCGCCTGCGCCTACCGCGACGACGGCGGCGAGGACACGGACAACGTGCGCGCGCTGTCCGAGCGCCTCGGCATCCGCGGCTCGCGCGACGAGCTGTGCCGCACGCTGCACGGCCTGCTGCGCCTGGCGGCCGAACAGGCTTCCTGAGCGGCGCCGGCCGCTGAACGCCGCCCGGCGCGTCCGCGCCGGGTAGCGCGGGCGCGGCTGCGTCCGGCCGGCGCGCGACCTCCGGCCGCGCTGCGGGCGCCGGCAGAAAGCGCCCCGAAAGGGTCTGTCGCGCATGCTGGGCGCCCCCTTCGAGCGGCGACCGGCAGTGACCCATACGCGCATCAAGCAGGCCGACTTCTTCCTGCACGGCAGTCGCGCCGGCGTGCTGCTGGTGCACGGACTGACCGGCACGCCGGCGGAGATGCGCTTCGTCGGCAAGGGCCTGCACCGCGCCGGCTTCACCGTGCACGGCATGCAGCTCGCCGGCCATTGCGGCGACGAGGCCGACCTGCTGCGCACCGGCTGGCGCGACTGGTACCGCAGCGTCGGCGAGGCCGCCGACCGCCTGCGCGAGCAGGTCGACCACCTGTTCGTCGCCGGCCTGTCGATGGGCGCGGTGCTGGCGCTGAAGCTGGCCGCCGACCGCCCGCACGAGATCGACGGCGTGGCCGCCTACGGTGCCACCTTCCGCTACGACGGCTGGTCGATCCCGCCGATCGCGCGGCTGTCGTTCCTGCTGCCGCTGGTGACCCGGCTCGGCCTCGGCCGCGGCCAGCGCTTCATGGAGAGCTTCCCCTACGGCATCAAGGACGAGCGCATCCGCCAGCGCATCGCCGGCAGCATGCTCGCCGGCGACAGTGCCGCCGCCGGGCTGCCGGGCAACCCGTGGCCGTCGCTGGCGGAGTTCTACCAGCTCGCCTCGCGCATGCGCCGCGAGCTCGGCCGCGTGCGCGCGCCGTGCCTGGTGATGCACGCCGCCGAGGACGACGTCGCCAGCGTCGGCAACGCGCACCTGGTCGCGCGCGGCGTGCGCGGCCCGGTCGAGACCGTGCTGCTCGACGACAGCTACCACATGATCACCGTCGACCAGCAGCGCGACCGCGTGATCGCCTGCTCGGCGGACTTCTTCGGGCGCATCGTGTCCGGCGCTGCGCAGCGCACCGCGCCGGCGACATGAACCTGACCGAGGCCGCGTTCGGCGCAGCGGTCGAGGACGAACCACCCGACCTCGCCGGCCTGCCGCCGCTCGGCAACGTGCTGGAGCCGCCGGGACTGCTGCGCGCATTCCTGATGCACCCGCCGCGGGACTTCGCCGCGTTCATCACCTGCATCGGCGCGCCGGCGTTCCGCGCCCGCTTCGACCTGCTGACCACCGCCGACGCGGCTACGCGCCGCCGGATCGGCCGCCTGCCGCTGTACGCGCGCTGGAAGGGCGCGCTGCACCCGCGCACCTGCTTCGTCGGCACCACCGTCTCCGAGTACGCGCCGCTGCCGCGCGGGCGCGACGCCGCCGCCGCGGTCGCCGCGCTGCTGCAGGCGCACGCGCCGGCGCAGCCGTTGCTGATCGTCAAGGACATCCCGCAGGACTCGCCGCTGCTGGACGCCGTCGACAACCGCCGCGCCGCGGACTTCGCCGAAGCCTGCGCCAACGCCGGCTGCGTGCTGGTCGCGGGCCAGGCGCTGGCCTACGTGCCGATCGACTTCGCCGATGCCGACGCGTTCCTCGCGCGCCTGTCGCACGCGCGCCGCCGCGACATCCGCCGCAAGCTGCGCGCGCGCGTGGCGCTGCAGATCGAGACGTTGCCCACCGGCGCCGACTGCTTCCACGATGCGCGCGTGCTGGAGCACTACTACACGCTGTACCTCGCCGTGTACCGGCAGAGCGATCTGCACTTCGACCTGCTGACGCCGGCGTTCTTCCAGGCCGTGCTGCAGGACGCCGGCAGCGGCGGCGTGGTGTTCGCCTACCGGCACGCCGGCGAACTGATCGGCTGGAACCTCTGCTACGCGCACGCCGGCATGCTGATCGACAAGTACGTCGGCTTCGCCTACCCGCAAGCGCGCGCGCACAACCTGTACGCGGTGAGCTGGATGCAAAACATCGAGTACGCGCGGGCGCGCGGCCTGCGCCACTACGTGGCCGGCTGGACCGATCCCGAGGTCAAGGCGGCGCTGGGCGCGCGCTTCACCTTCACCCGCCACGCGGTGTACGCGCGCAGCCGCGTGCTGCGCGCGCTGCTGCGCTGCTGCGCCGGGCGCTTCGAGCGCGACCGCGCCTGGTTCGAGGGCCGCGCCGGTGCGCACGCCGCTGGTCCTTGATTTCGACGCCTCGGCCGGACCCGTGCCGGGCGCGACGACGCTGGCGTTGGGCGACTGGCAGGAAGCCGTCCGCTACGGCTGCGGCCGGCGCACGTTCGCGCGCCTGCGCGCGCACCTCGCCGCACGGCTGCCCGCCGCGCACGGCACCGCGCTGCTCGGCAGCGGCGATTTCCACCACGTCAGCCTGCTGCTGATCGAGCGCTGCGCCGCGCGCGGCCCGCTCGAGGTGGTGGTGTTCGACAACCATCCCGACAACATGCGCTTCCCGTTCGGCGTGCACTGCGGCTCGTGGGTGCGCGGGGTGACGCGCCTGGCGCACGTCGCGCACGTGCACGTGGTCGGCATCACCTCGGCCGACGTCGGCCCCGCGCAGAGCTGGCAGAACCGGCTGGCGCCGCTGTACGCGGGCCGGCTGACCTACTGGTGCATCGGCGCCGACACGCGCTGGGCGGCCCGGCTCGGCCTCGGCCGCGCGGTGCGCCGCTACGACGACGCGGCGTCGATGCTGGAAGCGTTCGGCACCGCGCTGCGCGGCCGCGGGCCGCTGTACGTGTCGATCGACAAGGACGTGTTCGCCGCCGAAGTCGCGCGCACCAACTGGGACCAGGGCGTGCTGCGCGAGGCCGACGCCCTGGACGCGCTGCGCGGCCTCGCCGGGCGCATCGTCGGCAGCGACATCACCGGCGAGGTTTCCGCCTACCGCTACCGCACGCGCTGGAAACGCTGGCTGAGCGCGCTGGACGCGCAGCCCGCGATCGACCCCGCGCAGCTCGCCGCCTGGCAGGCGCAGCAGCATGCGCTGAACACGCGGCTGCTGGCCGCGCTCGCGTAGCGCGCTTCGCTTTCCCGCGGAAGAGGACGCTGCCGCAGCGGCGCTGCCGTCGGCTCCGCGCACGTCGTCGCGGCGTCGCACGGGCGTGCGGTGCCGGCGATGGTGTGCGGTCGGGTGGCGTGCGCTGCACGCATGTCCGTGCCGTCATCGTGCGCGCAGCGCACGCTACGGACGCAATGCCGCTTCGAGTTCCGCGCAGATGCGCGCAAAACCGGGCTCGTCCAGCCACGGGCTGTTCGACACGGTCAGCATGCGCGCGGCGAGGTCGCGCGCGTTCGGCACCGCCTGTGCGGGCACGATGCCGGCGAGGCGCGGATAGTCGGGCAGGGCGTGGATGAACAGTTGGCTGACGCCGAGCCCCGCGCCCCACAGCCGCGCCAGCGCCGCATCGCGCGCGCGCGCGTCGGGCATCAGCAGCATCAGGAACGGCCAGGTGCCGGCGCCGCGGCCGGCATCGTCGAGCACGCGCACGCCCGGCAGCGCGGCGAGGCGCGCACGGCGCGCGGCGGCGCGTTCGGCGGCCGCGTCGAGGAATGCCGGCAGGCGCGCGATCGCGCGCGCGCCGACGCCCTGCCGCCACGCGCCGACGCGGTGCAGCGGGATATGCGGGCCGAGCGCGTCGCCGACCGCGGCGATCGCATCGCCGCGGCGCAGCGCGCGGCGCAGCGGCATGCCGTAGGCGTAGCGCAGCACGCGCGGCCGGTATAGCGCGTGGTAGCCGAGCAGCTCCAGCGAACGACGCAGCTCCCAGCCGAAGCGCCGCGGCAGCCGCGCGGCTTCCCCGGCGAGCGCGCGCCGCATCGCGGCGTCGCGCGCGACCAGCAGGCCGCCCTCGTACAGCGTCAGCCCCTTGCCGACCGCGAGGCTGAAGAAGCCGGCGTCGCCGCGCAGGCCGACCGAAGCGCCGCCGGCGCGCGCGCCCAGCGCCTGCGCGGCGTCCTCGACCACGAACGCGCCGACGCGCCGCGCGGCGGCGAGCGCGGCGTCGACGTCGGCGACGCGACCGCCGAGATGGGTCGGCACGACCGCGAGCGTATCGGTGCGGCAGGCGTCGGCGAGCGCGGCGGGGTCGAGGTCGAAGCCGCCGGGCGCGAGATCGCACAGGCGCACTTCCAGGCCGCAGTGCGCCACCGCCAGCGGCACCAGCGGGCAGGTGTAGGCGGGCACCACCACCGTGCGCCGCGCGCTCGTGCGGCGCAACGCGCGCAGCGCGATCACCAGCGCGGCGGTGCCGGAGCAGGCGACCAGGGCTGCGTCCACGCCGAGCCACGCGGCCGCGCGCGCATCCAGCGGCGCGCCCGCGCCCGGGAGAAGGTCGCGCAGGCGCGGCGGCAGGCCGGCAGTCGGCGGCACCTCGGCGCGCCGACGCATGGGTTCAGGCGCGCTCATCCGCGATTGCCGGAGCGCCTTCCGGCGCGGGGTCCGAGGCCAGGCAGAAGATGCCGGCGACGATCGCCACCGCGCCGAGCAGTTGCGCCGCGCCCAGGTGATCGCCGAACAGCGGCACCGACAGCGCCATCACGCTGATCACCTCGAGGTGCGAGGCGGCGAACGCCGGCCCGATCGGCGCATGCCTGAGCAGGGTCATCCAGGTGGCGAACGCGCCGAGGTAGCCGAGGACCGCGCCGTACACCCACGGCGCGCCCAGCACGCGCAGCAGCCAGGCCGGATCGGCGGCCAGCGGCGCCGCGTGCAGCGCGGCGAACTTGAAGCACACCTGCGAGAGCGTGTCGAAGCCCATCAGGGCGAGAAAGCCGAGGACGTAGAAACGGCGCACGCTCAGGCTCCCGCGCCGACCACGGCGACGCCGCCGGCGATCAGCAGGATGCCGGCGACGCGGCGTGCGCTGAGGCGCTCGCCGAACAGCAGGCGCCCGGCCAGCATCACCGCGACGATGTTGATCGAGCCGAGCAGCACGCCGGACGACAGCGGCACCAGCGACAGGAAAGCCAGCCAGACCACGAACTCCGCGACGAAGCAGCCGATTCCGAGCCACAGCGCGCGGCGCCCGGCCAGCGCGCGCCAGTGCGCCCGCCAGCCGCCGCCGGCGTCCGGCCCGCGGGCGGCGCTCTTGAAGGCGAGCTGGCCGACGGTGTCGATCACGATGTTGGCGAACCACAGGATCAGCGTGGTCGTGGGCATGGCGTGGCGGCGTGTGGAGATGCGGCGCGAGTATAGGCGCGCGCCCGCGCCGACCCCGAAACCTGCGCGAAAGGCGCGCGCGTGAAGCTGCCGATCGCCAGCCACTCCGGAGTTTCTCGATGAGCAGCGTGCAGGACACCATCTTCGAGATCATCGCGAAGGAGAGCGGGATCGACGCCGCGCGCATCACGCCCGACGCCACGCTGAAGGATCTCGAGATCCAGTCGCTCGACGCGATCCAGATCATTTTCGAGATCGAGGACCGCTTCAAGATCACCATGCCCGATCGCGATCCCAACTTCGACACCGAATCGGTGCGCGGCCTGGTCGAGGCGGTGGAGCGGTTGCTGGCGGAGAAGGTGCAACCGGCCTCGGGCGCGGCCTGACGCGCACGCCGGAGACGCTGCCGTGCGGCGCGTGGTCATTACCGGCATGGGCGCGATCAGCGCGCTCGGCCACGACGCCGCGGCGAACTGGCAGGCGATGCGCGAAGGCCGCGTCGGCATCGGCCCGCTCGCCGCGGTGCCGGCCGAGTCATTCCGCTCGAAGATCGCCGGCGAGGTGCGCGGCTTCGATCCCGCGGCGCACTTCAACGCCAAACGCCTGCCGCTGCTCGACCGCTTCACCCAGTTCGCCTTGGTCGCCGCGCGCGAGGCGATCGCGCAGTCCGGGCTCGATTTCCGCGCCGACGGCCTCGGTGAACGCAGTGCCGTGGTGGTCGGCACCGGCGTCGGCGGCGAGGGCACCCACGACGAACAAGCGCGCCGGCTGTACGCCGAGAACAATCCGCGCCTGCATCCGTTCTCGATCGTGCGGCTGATGACGAACGCGCCGGCCTCGCACCTCAGCATCGACTACGGCATCACCGGGCCCGCGTTCGCGGTGTCCAGCGCCTGCGCCTCGGCCAACCACGCGCTGGCGCAGGCGTTCCACATGGTGCGCTCGGGCATGGTCGACGCCGCGGTCGCCGGCGGCAGCGAGGCCTGCCTGACCGAAGGCACGCTGCGCGCGTGGGAGGCGATGCGCGTGCTCGCCGACGACGCCTGCCGGCCGTTCTCCAGGCAGCGCCGCGGCCTGGTGCTGGGCGAGGGCGCCGGCATGTTCGTGCTGGAGGATTACGCGCACGCGCGCCGCCGCGGCGCGGCGATCCTCGCCGAGTTCGCCGGCGCCGGCATGAGCGCCGATGCCGGCGACCTGGTGTTTCCCTCCGAGCACGGCGCCGCGCGCGCGATGCGCACGGCGCTGGACGAGGCAGGACTGGCGCCCGCGGACGTCGACTACATCAACGCCCACGGTACCGGCACGCCGGCCAACGATCCCACCGAGACCAAGGCGATCCGCCAGGTGTTCGGCGCGCATGCCGATGCGCTCGCGGTGTCCTCGACCAAGTCGATGCACGGCCACGCGCTGGGCGCGGCCGGCGCGATCGAACTCGTCGCCGCGATCGGCGCGCTGCGCGAAGGCGTGGTGCCGCCGACCGCCAGCTTCCTCGAGCCCGATCCCGCCTGCGACCTCGATTACGTGCCGAACGTCGCGCGCGAGCGCGCGGTGCGCGCCGTGCTGTCGAACTCCTTCGCGTTCGGCGGCCTCAACGCCGTGCTGGCGTTGAGGCGCGTGTCCTGAGGGCGCGGCCGGCGGGACGGAGTGCGGTGGGGCGATGGGTGGCAGGGCGGTGGGGTGAAGCCCCCCCCCCACCAAAGCCC
>NZ_JBDKSX010000090.1:0-2368 GCF_039680435.1 Mizugakiibacter sp.
GAACGTTCGAATGCGGCGTTCGGTTCGCGCTCTGGTGCGCGCGGCAGAGCACGCCGCCGACTTGGGAGCGCGTGGCCGCGGCGTTCGAAGTCACGCGCTCCACCGCCTACCGCTACCTGCAGCGCTACCGCGACGCGTGTGGCCAGCACGCCTCGCCCTTGTCGGAGCACGACCATGCAGCACCGCTCACCACTCCCCACGGAAGACCGTGCCAACCTGGCGCGCTACGTATCCGCCTGCATCGAGGGCGCCGCCTCGGCCTTGCAGGCCGCACAGCGCGCCGCCCGGGCGGCGCGACTGGGTGGCGCATCCGAAGCGCTTGCCGTGGCTGAGAACGCCGCCCGGCGCGCACGCGTCCGCGCCCGGTCTGCGGAGCGTCGGCTCGCACGCAAGGAGGCGCGCGGCGTATGAGCGCACGTTCCCTCAACCGTGGCGAGCTGATCGGCAACCTTGGTTCCAGCCCCGAGGTGCGGTACACGGCGGACGGCAAGGCCGTGTGCGAGATCGGCGTGGCGACGACCGAACAGGTGCGGCGCGGCGACGATTGGATCAGCGAGACCGAATGGCACCGCGCGAAGTTCTGGGGCGCGTTGGCGGAGCGGCTGGGCAAGCACGGCCGCAAGGGCGCGCAGGTGTGGCTTGAGGGCCGGCTGCGCACCGAGAAGTGGACCGACCGCGACGGCGTGGACCGCTTCACCACCAAGATCGTCGTCGAGAACTTCTTCTTCCTCGGTGCTGCGCCCGAGTCCCATCATTCGGAGGGCTCGCGGGGATGAGGGCGACGGGCGCGCGGATGCTTGGCCATGGCTGCACGGAGGTGCCGCAGATCGGCGCCGACGTAGTGGCTCGTGGTCTGCACGTCCGCGTGCCCGAGCAGCTCCGCGATCGCCGTGATCGGCATGTCGTGCTCCAGAAGGTGCGTCGCCATGCTGGCGCGAAGCAGATGCGGGTAGTGCCCGGACCAAGGCCGCTGGGGCGTCTGTTTGGCCTGGCGCAGGCGCTCGACGCCTACGGCCAGCCCGAGCGCCTGCCGCGCGTAGCGCGTGACCACTTCCCATACGAAGGCGCCGCGCCTGATCGGACGGCCGCCGCGCGTGACCCACAGCGCGTCGGTCTTGCCAGGGCGCGTGGTGCCGCGCAGCTGCAGCCACATGGCCAGCGCCTCGCTCAACGGCGCGCCGAACGGCACATAGCGCGCCTTGCGGCCCTTGCCGACGACGTACAGCGTCCTGTCGGGCAGGATGCTGCTGATCTCCAGCGCGGCGCATTCGCTGGCGCGCAGGCCGGTGTCGTACAGCACCCGCAGGATCACGCGATCCCGCAGGCCCTCGAAGGTATCGAGCGGGGGCGCCTCGAGAAGCTGCCGCACCTGCGTCTCAGTAAGCCAACGGACCATCCGCCGGCGCCGCGCACGCCGTACCATCGGCAGCCGACGATGCTCGCCATCCGGAGCCAGCCCCAGCAGCGCGGCGAAGCGGTACCAGGCGCGAAGCGCCTTCACCTGCAGCGCGATGGTGGAGTCGCCCACGACGCGCCTACGCGCCGCCAGCCATTCGGCCAGGCGCTTGCCGTCGACGTGCCCGGGCGCACCGCCAACGTCGAACCAGGCGCGCAGCGCCGCCAGATACAGCCGCCGCGTGTGCGGCGATCGACCCAGAGCCAGCAGGTAGCGGTCAAACCGCGCCGCCGCGTCCTGCAGCTGTGGATCCTGACCATTCTCGGCATCAGCCGGGGCAGAGTGAACATAAGCGCGTGGTATCACGGGTTTTCGCCACAACGAGACCCGTCCAATGCACCTAAGCTGCTGAAAGTCCTATGCAAGTAACGGAACCCATCCGTTATTTTACATAATATGCATTGTTTTGGACTTATCGGCGGCGGCGGTGCTCAGGATGAGCAGTGCTGTCCAACGATCGCCTGCGCCGCTCGCAGCGGCGCACCATTGATCCTACATCGCACCCCATCGAGGGCAATGAAGCGGCGTGCTCACCCGCGATGGGAGGGCGCGCCTGATGGCCGGCTGGTATCGCGCGCATCACGGGACGGTGTGCGACCCGAAGTGGCTCATCGTGTCGCGCCGCGCCGGCGAAGGCGCGACGCCTGGCCACGTCGCCGCCGTCTGGCATGCACTTCTCGAATACGCATCGCAGCAGCGGCCGCGCGGCCGCATCGGCGGCTTCAACACCAAGCCGGTTGCCGAGTTCTTTCGGTGGTCGCCAGCGCTCGTCGACGCTATCGTGGAGGCGCTGCGCGCCGAAGGCCTGCATGACGGCGATGCGCTGAACGCATGGTCGAAACGCCAGGGCGGGGCTGTCGATCGCACGGCGGCTGAACGCAAGCAGCGGCAGCGCGAACGCGAGCGCGCGCG
>NZ_JBDKSX010000091.1:0-27845 GCF_039680435.1 Mizugakiibacter sp.
GGAAGACGCGCCCTCCGGACCCGCGCGGGCGCGCGGCCGCGCGGCCGCCGCGGCGCGCGGCCGGCCGCTCGCGGCGGCGGCGGTGTATGCGCGCGCGGGCCGGCCCGGCGCGCGCCGCACCGGCAGCATCGGCTTCGCGGCGGTGCGCGGCGGCGACATCGTCGGCGAGCACACGGCGCTGCTGGCCGGCGCCGGCGAGCGCCTGGAACTCGTCCACCGCGCCACCGACCGCGCGATCTTCGCGCGCGGCGCGCTGGCCGCGGCGGCGTGGCTGGCGGGCCGCGCCGTCGGCGTCTACACCCTCGACGACGTGCTGGCGATGTGAGCGCGACACGTACGCTCGGCGTGGTCACCGCGGTGCTGGCCGGGCGCGCGGCGCCGTACACGCGGCCGGGCACGTCCAGCGCGATCGCCAAGCGCCCCGTCGAAGGGCGCATCGAGGTGGGACCGGAAGGCCTGGTCTGCGACGAGCAGGGCGATCGCCGCGTGCACGGCGGCGTCGACAAGGCGTTGCATCACTACGCTTTCGACCACTACGCCGCGTGGCGCGCCGAGATCGGCGCGCATCCGCTGCTGGCGCAGCCGGGCGCGTTCGGCGAGAACCTGACCACGCGCGGCATCACCGAGGCCGACCTCTGCCTCGGCGACCGCCTGCGCTGCGGCGAGGCGCTGCTGGAAGTGTCGCAGGCGCGCCAACCGTGCTGGAAGCTGTCCGACCGCTTCGGCATCGCCGACATGGCGCGGCGCGTGCAGGACAGCGGCCGCACCGGCTGGTACTACCGCGTGCTGTGCGGCGGCACGCTCGGTGCCGGCGACGCGCTGGTGCTGCTCGAACGCCCGCATCCGGCGTGGACGCTGGCGCGCCTGCTCGATCTGCTCTATCGGGACACGCTGGACCGCGCCGTGCTGGAAGGCGCGCTGGCGCTGCCGCTGGTGCCGTCGTGGCGCCGGCTGTTCGAGCGGCGCCTCGCGCAGGGCCGCGTCGAGGATTGGGGCTCGCGCCTGCGCGGCGACGCCGCGCCGGGTTGAGCGCGCTCAGTCCATGTGCACCGCGTCGCGTTTGCGCCCGGCGCCGTACTTGCGGTCGAGTCCGCCCAGCAGTTTCTTGAACAGACGCGAGAAGCGGCCGCGTCGGGTCTTGCGCTGCTTTTCTTCCTCGCTGGTCAGCCAGGCCACCTGGATCACGCGACGCTCGCCCTCGTAGGGCAGATGGCCGTGGAAGGAATGGTCGGTGCGCTTGAACACGGCGAACTCGCCGTACAGCGGCTTCAGCTCCGGCGCGGCGAGATCGTCGATGCTGTCGATGCGGTTGAGGAAGCGCAGGCAGCCGTCGCTGGTGTCGGGCCACTGGCTGTTGAGGTAGAGCAGGGCGGTGGCGACCTTCGAGCGCGAATCGGTGTGGATGGTGCCGTGACGCCTGTTCAGCGAGCGGCAGATCGTCACCAGGGTCGGGTATTGGCCCAGGTTGTCGATGCCGAGACGGGCGCCGACCGCGCTGGCGAACGCCGGCGAGGTCAGTACATCGACCAGTTCGCGAACCGTCGGGCCACAGTCCTCGGCCTCGTACGGGAAGAAGCCGGCGCCGCTGTAGCGCGGGAAGTCGTGATCGAGCGCGGCGCGCGCGGTATCGGGCAACTGGCCGTGCGCGACCATGAACGGGAACGGCTCGTGGCGGACCAGCGTGTCGGGCCGGTCGAGGCGGGCAGGATCGAGCAGGGCGTTCGACTGGATCATGGCGGCGATCGGTGCAGGGGAGGCGCGGATTTTACCTCCGCGTGCTTGAACGCGCGGTGCGCGCGACGGTGGACACCTGCGGCGGCGGCGCCTATCATGCTGTCCCGCCCAGAATCCTCTTCCAAGGTCCACAGGCCCGTGTCGCGCAGGCCTGCGGACCTTGTCGCACCCAAGGCGGTCCCATGAGCAGCATTCCAGCCCTGCTGGCCCTCGAAGACGGCAGCGTGTTCCGCGGAACCGCAGTCGGAGCGGTCGGCGAAACGGTGGGCGAGGTCGTGTTCAACACGGCCATGACCGGCTATCAGGAGATCCTCACCGATCCCTCCTACGCCCGTCAGATCGTCACCCTGACCTACCCGCACGTCGGCAACACCGGCTGCAACGCGGCCGACGCGGAATCGCACCGCGTGCATGCCGCCGGCCTGATCGTGCGCGACGTGCCGCGACGCCCCAGCAGCTGGCGCAGCGAGGAGAGCCTGCCGGAGTACCTGAAGCGGCACGGCATCGTCGCCATCGCCGGCGTCGATACCCGCCGCCTGACGCGCATCCTGCGCGACAAGGGCGCGCTGGGCGGCTGCATCGTGGCCGGCGAGGCCATCGACGAGGCCGAGGCGCTGGCCAAGGCGCGCGCCTTCCCGGGCCTGAACGGCATGGACCTGGCCAAGGTCGTCGGCACGCCGCAACCCTATCGCTGGAACGTCGGCAGCTACGACCTCGACCGCGCCGCGTTCCGCGCCTGCGAGACGCGCTTCCGCGTGGTCGCCTACGACTACGGCGTCAAGCACAACATCCTGCGCCTGCTCGCCGATCGTGGTTGCGACCTCACCGTGGTGCCGCCGCAGACCGCCGCCGCCGAGGCGCTGGCGATGAAGCCGGACGGCGTGTTCCTGTCCAACGGCCCCGGCGACCCCGCGGCCTGCGACTACGCCATCGCCGCCACGCGCCAGTTCCTCGATGCGCGCATCCCGCTGTTCGGCATCTGCCTCGGCCACCAGTTGATGGGCCTCGCGCTGGGCGCGAAGACGCTGAAGATGAAATTCGGCCACCACGGCGCCAACCATCCGGTGAAGGACCTCGACGACGGCCGCGTGCTGATCACCTCGCAGAACCACGGCTTCGCCGTCGATCCCGGCACGCTGCCCGCCAACGCGCGCGTCACGCACCGCTCGCTGTTCGACGGTTCGCTGCAGGGTTTCGCGCTGACCGACCGTCCGGCGTTCTGCTTCCAGGGCCACCCCGAAGCGAGCCCCGGACCGCACGACATCGGCTATCTGTTCGACCGCTTCGCCGCGCTGATGCAGGAGGCCCGCTGAGATGCCCAAACGCACCGACATCGAGAGCGTGCTGATCATCGGCGCCGGCCCGATCGTGATCGGCCAGGCCTGCGAGTTCGACTACTCCGGCGCGCAGGCGTGCAAGGCGCTGAAGGAGGAGGGCTACCGGGTGATCCTGGTGAACTCCAACCCGGCGACGATCATGACCGACCCCGGCATGGCCGACGCCGTCTACATCGAGCCGATCAACTGGCAGACGGTCGAGCGCATCATCGCCAAGGAGAAGCCGGACGCGGTGCTGCCGACGATGGGCGGGCAGACCGCGCTCAACTGCGCGCTCGACCTCGCCGACAACGGCGTGCTGGACAAGTACGGCGTCGAGCTGATCGGCGCCTCGCGCGAGGCCATCCGCATGGCCGAAGACCGCGAGCTGTTCCGCCGCGCGATGCTGGAGATCGGCCTCGAATGCCCGAAGGCCGAGATCGCCAGGACCTTCGAGCAGGCGCTGGAGATCCAGGCGCGCGTCGGCTACCCGACCATCATCCGTCCCAGCTTCACGCTCGGCGGCAGCGGCGGCGGCATCGCCTACAACCGCGAGGAATTCGAGGAGATCGTCAAGCGCGGCCTCGAGCTCTCGCCGGTGCACGAGGTGCTGGTCGAGGAATCCGTGCTCGGCTGGAAGGAATTCGAGATGGAAGTGGTCCGCGACCGCGCGGACAACTGCATCATCGTCTGCTCGATCGAGAATCTCGATCCGATGGGCGTGCACACCGGCGACTCGATCACGGTGGCGCCGGCGCAGACGCTGACCGACAAGGAATACCAGCGCCTGCGCGACGCCTCGATCGCGGTGCTGCGCAAGATCGGCGTCGATACCGGCGGTTCCAACGTGCAGTTCGGCGTCAACGCCGAGAACGGCCGCGTGGTGGTGATCGAGATGAATCCGCGCGTGTCGCGCTCCTCCGCGCTGGCGTCCAAGGCCACCGGCTTCCCGATCGCCAAGGTCGCGGCCAAGCTGGCGATCGGCTACACGCTGGACGAGCTGAAGAACGAGATCACCGGCGGCCTGACCCCGGCCTCGTTCGAGCCGACCATCGACTACGTGGTCACCAAGATCCCGCGCTTCGCCTTCGAGAAGTTCCCCGCCGCCGATCCGCGCCTGACCACGCAGATGAAATCGGTGGGCGAGGTGATGGCGATCGGCCGCAGCTTCCACGAGTCCCTGCAGAAGGCGCTGCGCGGCCTCGAGACCGGCAAGACCGGCCTCAACCCGACCGGCCTCGACCTCGCCAGCGACGACGGCCTGGCGCGCCTGAAGCGCGAGCTGCGCGAACCCGGCCCCGAGCGCGTGTTCCACCTCGGCGACGCATTCCGCGCCGGCTTGTCGCTGCAGGACGTGTACGCGCTCACCCACATCGACCCGTGGTTCCTCGCCGCGATCGAGGACATCGTCGCCGCCGAAGGCGAGGTGCGCGCGCAGGGCCTGAGCGCGATCGACGCGCCGCGCCTGCGCGCGCTGAAGCGCATGGGCTTCGCCGATGCGCGCCTGGCCGAGCTGCTCGGCACCGACGAGGGCGCGGTGCGCCACCTGCGCCGCACGCTGGGCGTGCGCCCGGTGTACAAGCGCGTGGATTCCTGCGCCGCCGAGTTCGCCACCAGCACCGCCTACATGTATTCCACCTACGAGGAGGAGTGCGAGGCGAACCCGAGCGCGCGCGACAAGATCGTCGTGCTCGGCGGCGGCCCCAACCGCATCGGCCAGGGCATCGAGTTCGACTACTGCTGCGTGCACGCGGCGCTGGCGCTGCGCGAGGACGGATTCGAGACCATCATGGTCAACTGCAACCCGGAGACGGTATCGACCGACTACGACACCTCCGACCGCCTGTACTTCGAGCCGCTGACGCTGGAGGACGTGCTCGAGATCATCGACCTGGAAAAGCCGAAGGGCGTGATCGTGCAGTACGGCGGGCAGACGCCGCTGAAGCTGGCGCGCGCGCTGGAAGCGGCGGGCGCGCCGATCATCGGCACCTCGCCGGATTCGATCGACCTCGCCGAGGACCGCGAGCGCTTCCAGAAGATGGTGACCAAGCTGGCGCTGACGCAGCCGTCCAACCGCACCGCGCGCAACGCCGACGAGGCGCTGGCGCTGGCACGCGAGATCGGCTACCCGCTGGTGGTGCGTCCCAGCTACGTGCTGGGCGGGCGCGCGATGGAAGTCGTCTACGATGACGCCGACCTGTCGCGCTACATCCGCGACGCGGTCAAGGTGTCGAACGATTCGCCGGTGCTGCTCGACCGCTTCCTCGATCATGCCGTCGAGGTCGACGTCGACATCATCGCCGACGCCGGCGGCAACGTGCTGGTCGGCGGCGTGATGGAGCATATCTAGGAGGCCGGCGTGCATTCCGGCGACTCGTCGTGCTCGCTGCCGCCCTATTCGCTGACCCCCGCGGTGCAGGACGAACTGCGCCGCCAGGTCGCGCTGATGGCGCGCGAGTTGAAGGTGGTCGGCCTGATGAACACGCAGTTCGCGATCCAGGGCGACACGGTATTCATCCTCGAGGTCAACCCGCGCGCCTCGCGCACGGTGCCGTTCGTTTCCAAGGCCACCGGCGTGCCGCTGGCGAAGATCGCGGCGCGCTGCATGGTCGGCAAGAGCCTGGCCGAGCAGGGCGCGTCGCGCGAGGTGATCCCGGCGTACTACTCGGTCAAGGAAGCGATCTTCCCGTTCCTGAAGTTCCAGAACGTGGACCCGATCCTCGGCCCGGAGATGCGCTCGACCGGCGAGGTGATGGGCGTCGGCCGCAGCTTCGGCGCCGCCGTCGCGCGCGCGCACGAGGCGGCCAACATCCGCGCGCCGAACGTCGGCAAGGCGTTCCTGTCGGTGCGCGACGCCGACAAGTCGCGCCTGCTGCCGATCGCGATCGACCTGGTGCGGCGCGGCTACGGCCTGGTCGCCACCGGCGGCACCTGCGCCTACCTGGTCGAGCACGGCGTGCCGTGCGAGCGCATCAACAAGGTGCTCGAGGGCCGCCCGCACATCGTCGACCTGATCAAGAACGGCGAGATCGTGTTCATCGTCAACACCACCGAGGGCAAGCGGGCGATCGCCGACTCGTTCTCGATCCGCCGCGAGGCGCTGCAGCAGCGCGTGACCTATTCGACCACCATCGCCGGCGCGCGCGCGCTGCTGCATTCGCTGGATTTCCGCGACGGCGGCAGCGTGCACAGCCTGCAGGAACTGCACGAGGAACTCGAGGCATGAAGCGTGCTCCCATGACGCGCAAGGGCGCCGAGCGCCTGCGCCTGGAACTGGAACGCCTGAAGAGCGTGGAGCGTCCGCGCATCATCAACGCGATCGCCGAGGCGCGCGCGCACGGCGACCTCAAGGAAAATGCGGAATACCACGCCGCGCGCGAGCAGCAGGGCTTCATCGAAGGCCGCATCAAGGAACTCGAGGCGACGCTGTCCACCGCCGAAGTGATCGACGTCGCCAGGCTCAGCCCGGGCGCGCGCATCGTGTTCGGCGCGACGGTCGAGCTGGAGGACGAGGCTTCCGGCGACACCGTGACCTACCGGATCGTCGGCGACCTCGAAGCCGACATCAAGCTGGGCATGATCTCGGTCAGTTCGCCGCTGGCGCGCGCGCTGATCGGCAAGAGCGAGGGCGACAGCTTCGATTTCCAGGCGCCGAACGGGCGGCGCAGCTACGAGGTGCTCGCCGTCAGCTACGAGGAATGAGCGCGGCGCGGCCCGCCGCGCGGAACGCGCGGCGCAAGCATCGTCGCCGGCCCTTCCCGCGCGCCGCCGCCGATCGAACCTTGTCCGTCACCTTCCGCCCGCTCGACGTCCGCCGGCCATGAACGCGCTGCACATCCTGTTGCCGCCCTACGCGCAGTGCGCGGGCATCGCCGCGCTGGCGCAGTTGCTGGCGCGCGCCGACCGCCTGGCCGACGCCGCGCCCGGCTATGCGGTCGCGCTCGGCGAGTATTTCCGCTGGCCGGGCGCGACGCTCCCCGCCGCAGCGCTGCTGCGCCAGCGCGCCGTCGGCGATGCGGAGGGCGCGACCTGGCTGTGCGCCGACCCGGCCTACGTGCGGCCCGACATCAACGGCGCGCGCATGCTCGCCTGCGGCAGCCTCGACCTCAGCCGCGCCGAAGCCGAGGCGCTGGCGCGCGAGCTGAAGCCGGTGTTCGGCGACAGCGGCGCACTGCTGGAAACGACGACGCCCGCGCGCTGGCACCTGCGCCTGCCGGCCGGCGCCGTGCTGCCGGCGTTCGCTGCGCCGGAAGACGTGCTCGGCGCCGATCTGTTCGAGCACCTGCCCGAGGGCAACGAGGGGCGCCGCTGGCGGCAGCTCTTCAACGAGGCGCAGGTGATCCTGCACCAGAATCCGGTCAACGCCGAACGGCACGCGCGCGGCGCCATGCCGGCCAACAGCCTGTGGTTCTGGGGCGGCGGCGCGCTGCCGGCCTGGGTCAAGAGTCCGCTGGCGGTCGTCGCCAGCGACGACGAACTGGCGCTGGCGCTGGCCGCGCGCGCCGGTGTCGACGTCGAGTCCCCGCGTCCGCAGGCGCTGGCGGCGGCGCGCGCCGGCGCGGCGCTGTTCGATCTCGAGCGCGTCGCCGCGGAAGCGCTGGCGCGCGACTGGCTGCCCGCGCTGGCCGATGCGCTGGCGCGCGGCCGCGCGACGGAGCTGCGCTTCGTGTTCTGCAGCGGCGAACGCCATCGGCTGGCGCGCTGGCACCGGTTGCGCTTCTGGCGCCGCGCGCGGACGCCGGCACCGTGACGCCGCCGCCGGCGCTGCGGCGGCGCGCGCTGGCGGGCGCGCCGCACGGCTGGCCGGCGCAGGTGCATCCGGTGCTGCAGCGCGTGTACGCCGCGCGCGGCGTGCTCTGTCCGGCCGATGCCGAGCATCGCCTGGCGCGACTGCTGCCGCCGCAGACGCTGGGCGGGCTGCCGCGCGCGCTGGACCTGATCGAGGCGGCGATCGCGGCCGACCGGCGCATCCTGGTCGCCGGCGACTTCGATGCGGACGGCGCCACCGGCTGCGCGGTCGCGCTGCGCGGCCTGCGCATGCTCGGCGCGCGCAACGTCGGCTACGTGGTGCCGAACCGCTTCGAGCACGGCTACGGCCTCAGCCCCGCGCTGGTCGCCACGCTCGATCCGGCGCCGGACCTGCTGATCACGGTCGACAACGGCATCAGCAGCCTGGCCGGCGTCGATGCCGCGCGTGCGCGCGGCGTCGCGGTGATCGTCACCGACCACCATCTGCCCGGCGAGCGCCTGCCCGCGGCCGATGCGATCGTCAATCCCAACCTGCCGGGCGATCCGTTCCCGAGCAAGGCGCTGGCCGGCGTCGGCGTGATGATCTACCTGCTGCTGGCGCTGCGCGCGAGGTTGTTTCCCGGCGCTCATCCTGATCGCGAAGACCAGGAAGCGGCTATCCATGGCCGCAGTTCCGGACAGAAACGCCCGGACCTCGCCGCGCTGCTCGACCTGGTTGCGCTCGGCACCGTGGCCGACCTGGTGCCGCTGGACTTCAACAACCGCGTGCTGGTCGATGCCGGCCTGAAGCGCATCCGCGCCGGGCGCGCCTGCGCCGGCGTCGCCGCGCTGGTGGAGGCCAGCGGGCGCAGCGCGGCCACGCTGGTCGCCGCCGACCTCGGCTACGCGCTCGGTCCGCGCATCAACGCGGCGGGACGGCTGGAGGACATGGGCCTCGGCGTGGAGTGCCTGCTGACCGACGACGCGGCGCGCGCGCGCGAGCTGGCAACGCTGCTGTCCGGCATCAACGACGAGCGCCGCGGCCTGCAGGCGGCGATGGTCGAGGAAGCCGAGGCGATGGTCGCGCGCGCCGGCGACAGCAACGCGATCGGCGTGGCGCTGTTCGATCCCGGCTGGCACGCCGGCGTGGTCGGCCTGGTCGCCTCCAAACTGAAGGAGCGCCTGCACCGTCCGGTGATCGCGTTCGCGCCGGCGGGCGAGGGCAGCACCGAGCTGCGCGGCTCGGCGCGCTCGATCGCCGGCTTCCACATCCGCGACGCGCTGGCCGAGGTCGACGCGCGCCACCCCGGCCTGCTGGGCCGCTACGGCGGGCACGCGATGGCGGCCGGATTGAGCCTGCGCGCGGCCGACTTCGCGCGTTTCGCCGCAGCGTTCGATGCAGTCGCGCGCGAGCGCATCGGCACCGGTTTGCTTTCGCCGGTGCTGCATACCGACGGCGGACTGCAGGCGGACGAATTCGGGCTGGCGCTGGCACAGCAGTTGCGCGACGCCGGGCCGTGGGGCCAGGCGTTTCCCGAGCCGCTGTTCGACGACGTGTTCGAATGCGTCGGCTGGCGCGCGATGGGCGAGCGCCATCTGCGCCTCGACCTGCGCGATCCGCGCGACGGCCGCGTGCTGCAGGCGGTGCATTTCGGCGGCCACGACGGCCTGCCGCCGCCGGCGCTGCTGCGTGCGGCCTACGAGCTGGGCATCGACGACTGGCAGGGCCGCACGCGCCTGCGCCTGCTGCTGCGCCATCGCGAACCTGCCTGAGCGCACGCCGCGATTCACCAGGGCGCGCTACAGTAGCGCGGCCATGCGGAGGTGCGCGCCATGATCGAGCTGATTGCCGGCATGCCGGTCGACACGCTGGGCTTCTCCGCCCACGGCACCGTCACCGGCGAGGACTACGAGCGCGTGGTGGTGCCGGCGGTCGAAGCGATGCTGGCGACCACGCCGAAGGTGCGCCTGCTGTACCACCTCGGCGCCGACTTCGAAGGTTTCGACGCGGCGGCGCTGTGGGACGACACGCGGCTCGGCTTCCGCCATGCGTTCGGCTGGGAGCGCATCGCCGTGGTCACCGACGTGGAATGGCTGCGCGCGGCGATCCACCTGCTGCATTTCTCCATCGCCGGCGAGGTGCGCGTGTTCGCCAACGCGGAGTTCGAGGCGGCCCGCCGCTGGATCTGCGAGCCCGCCGCCTGAGCAGGCGGGCGGCCGCGCCCCGACCCGCCCGAAAGCCTGATCGAGATCAAGCGCCGCCGCGCGCCGTGGCCTAGCCTGACCGTCGCGGCAGGCGGGCGAGGTGGCGGCGGATGGCGATGACCCTGAGCGTGACCTTCGACGGCATGGCGCCATCGGACGCGCTGCGCGCCGACGTGGCGCGCCACGCCGACAGGCTCGGCCGGTTCGCGCCGCGCGTGCAGGCGTGCCATGTCGTGGTGATGGCGTCCACGCAGCGCCGCCGCCAGGGCAACCTCTACACGGTGCACGCACGCCTGACCCTGCCGGGCGGCGAACTGGCCGCCGGCCGCACCGGCCCGGAAGACCACGGCCACGAGGATCCCTATGTCGCCGTGCGCGACACCTTCGACGTGCTGCGGCGCCAGCTCGAGGACCACGTGCGCCGCCAGCGCGGCGACGTGAAGACCCACGCGCCGCGCGAGTGACAACGTCGCCGCGTCCGCGGCGAAGGAGACGGCCATGCCGGTATGCGAAGTGTGCGGCAACAACTACGAGCGCGCGTTCACGGTGTTCATGGAAGGCCGCGAACACACCTTCGACGCCTTCGAGTGCGCGATCCACGCGCTGGCACCGCGCTGCGCCAGTTGCGGCTGCCCGGTGGTCGGCCACGGCGTGCAGCACGCCGAGCGCATCTACTGCTGCGCGCAGTGCGCGCGCCGCGCCGGCGTCGACGGCCTGGTCGACCACAACTAGGGGCGCCCTGATCAATTCAGCGCCGACCCCAATCTTCTGAAATCGAATGACGGGGTGATGTCCGCAAGGCCCGCAGCCTGCACCGCGCGGCTTGCCAAGGCAGCCGGCCTTGGCGGCATCGCGCGGCACGCCCCGCGAATCTTCCGGACGCCATGCGCCTGCGCGGAATTGCCCGGAGCCTCCCCGGCACGTTCAGCCTTGGCGGCGGTTGCGCGGCGGGTCGGCGGGCGTGCGCGGCGGGTGCGGCGGGCGCAGGTCATACTCGACGCTGCGCGTGCGCCGCGTCGGCTGCGGATACAGGCGCATCATGTCCATGATCGTCTCGGGCATGCGCATGTCGACGCTCAGGCCCAGCGCCGCGGCTTCCTGCGGGGCGATCGGATAATCGTGCGTCCAGTGACCGTCGGACAGCGCCGCGGCGAGCCGCTCGGCCGCTTCGGGCGCGAAGCGCTCGCCGACGATCTCGACGATGCACTTGCGCAGTTGGGCGATCGCCATCTGCGCCTGGTCGGCGAAGATGAGCGTGGCGTCGTCGATGTCCTTGGGCTCCTTGCGCGCGACCGCGCGCAGGATCGAGGCGGCGGGGTATTCGTCGATCTGCGGGTCGATCGGGCCCAGCACCGCGTGCTCGCACATCACGATGCGGTCGGCGGCCAGCGCGATCAGGGTGCCGCCGGACATCGCGTAGTGCGGCACGAACGCGGTCACGGTGGCGGGATGGCGCGCGATCGCGCGGGCGATCTGCAGCGAGGCCAGGGCGAGGCCGCCCGGCGTGTGCAGCACCAGGTCGATCGGCGTGGCCGGATCGGTGTCGCGGATCGCGCGGATCACCTCCTCGGAGTCGTGGATGTCGATGTAGCGCATCAGCGGGAAGCCGAGCAGGCTCATCGTCTCCTGGCGGTGCACCAGCAGGATCACGCGACTGCCGCGCTGACGCTCGAGCTGCGCGCGCAGCCGGCGCCGTCCGCCTTCCAGCAGGCGCAGGCGCAGCAGCGGCTGCAGCGCCAGTGCCAGCACCGCCAGCCACAGCAGCTCGCTGATCGACATCGGGCCGTCCTCCGCGCAAGCCGCAGTATCCGCAGCGGGTCGGCGGGCGGGTTTGCGTCAGGTCATGGTCGGCGGCGCCACGCGGGTGGCGCCGATGGCTGACGCCGGCCTGCGCGTGCTGCAGGTGCTGTACCTGATGGCGCCGGCCTATGCGGCCAACATGGCGCCGCCGTTCCTGCGCTTCTGGCACGGCTGGAACCCGCCGCTGCAGCGGCGCCTGTTCGGCGCGCACAAGACCGTTCTCGGCTTCGCCGCGGGCGTCGCGGCCGGGCTCGCGGCCGCCTGGCTGCAGGCGCGGATCGGCTGGGCGCACGCGCGGATCGCCCCGGCGGACTGGGCGGCGACCGGGCTGGCGCTCGGCTTCGGCGCGATGGCCGGCGACGCGCTCAAGAGTTTCTGCAAGCGCCGCGCGGGGCGTGCGCCCGGCGCGCCGTGGCCGCCGTTCGACCAGCTCGATTTCGTCGCGGGCGCACTGCTGCTGGTCGCGCCCTGGGTCGACCTTCGCGTGGACGAGGTCGCGCTGGTGCTGGGGCTGAGCTTCCTCGGCGACCTGCTGGTCAACCGCCTCGCGTTCCGCCTCGGGATCAAGGACACGCCGTGGTGATGCGCGCGGCCCGCGCTTGATCACGATCAAACGGCGCGCGGCGGATCGGCGTTAAGTGGAGAGGTTTCGGCAGGAGCGGCGTCGCCGCGGGGCGGCGCTGCCGCGTGCGGGCGATGAGCGCGAGCTTCGACTACTTCGATCACGACGCCGACGTCGGCGTGGTCGGGCGTGGCGCCACCATCGAGCGCGCCTTCGAGGCCGCCGCCGCCGCGATGTTCGCGATCATGGCGGATCCGGCCGCGGTGCGGCCGATCGAAACCGTGCGCGTCGAGTTCGTCGAGACGGACCCCGAGTTCGCGCTGGTGACCTGGCTGAACCGGCTGCTCGCCGAGGCGCGCACGCGCGGCCTCGCGCTGACCCGTTTCCGCCTGCGCCACGAGAACGGGCGCTGGATCGGCGAGGCGGACGGCCAGCCCTGGCATTCCGGCATCGTGCCCGGCACCGAGGTGAAAGGCGCGACGCTGACCGGGTTGCGCGTCGGGCCGGTCGGCATGAACGTCGAGGCCCGCTGCGTGGTCGACGTGTGAGGCCGCGCGATGGACCTGTCCCGTTTCGAACCGCTGGACGATTTCCGCTGGGCGCTCGCCGGCGGCGCGGGGCGCGCGCCGGTGATCCTGTACGGCGATCGCGAGCTGCTCGCGGCCATGGACGACAAGGTGCTCGAGCAGATCGGCAACGTCGCGCGCCTGCCCGGCCTGGTCGGCGCGGCGATGACCATGCCGGACGCGCATTGGGGCTACGGCTTCCCGATCGGCGGCGTGGCCGCGTTCGATGCGGAGCAGGGCGGCATCGTCTCCGCCGGCGGCGTCGGCTTCGACATCTCCTGCGGCATCCGCTGCCTGCGCACCGGGCTCACGCTGGACAAGCTGGCGCGCAAGATGAAGGCGCTGGCCGACGGCCTGTTCGTCAGCATCCCGGCCGGGCTGGGCCGCGAAGGGCACCTGCACGTCGATCCGCAGACACTTGACCGCGTGCTGGCCGGCGGCGCGCAGTGGGCGGTCGAGCGCGGCTACGGCAAGCCGGTCGATCTCGAATACATCGAGGACCACGGCCGCGCCGACGGCGCCGACCCTACGCAGGTTTCCGCGCAGGCCAAGGCGCGCCAGCTCGGCGAGATGGGCACGCTCGGTTCCGGCAACCACTACCTCGAAGTGCAGGTCGTCGACCGCGTGCTCGACGCCGAAGCCGCCGCGGCGTTCGGCATCGCCGAGGGCGACGTGCTGGTGTCGATCCACTGCGGTTCGCGCGGACTGGGCCACCAGATCGGCACCGAGTACCTGGTGTCGCTGGCCAAGGCGGCCGCCCGGCTCGGCATCGACCTGCCGGACCGCGAGCTGGCCTGCGCGCCGATCGCCTCGCCCGAAGGGCAGGCCTACCTCGGCGCGATGCGCGCCGGCATCAACTGCGCGCTGGCCAACCGGCAGATCCTCGCCTATCTGACCCGGCGCACGTTCGGCCACTTCTTCCCCGGCGCCGATCTGGAAACGCTGTTCGATGTCTCGCACAACACCTGCAAGGCCGAGCCGCATCGCGTCGACGGCCGCGAACGCATCCTGCACGTGCACCGCAAGGGCGCCACGCGCGCGTTCGGGCCCGGCCATCCGGCGCTGCCCGAACGCTACCGCGCGGTCGGCCAGCCGGTGATCATCGGCGGCAGCATGGGCACCGGCTCGTATCTCCTGGCCGGCTGTGCCGAAGGCGAGGCGCGCGCCTTTTCCTCGGCCAGCCACGGCGCCGGGCGGCAGATGAGCCGCAGCGCCGCGCTGCGCCGCTGGCGCGGCCGCCAGTTGATCGACGAGCTGGCCGAGCGCGGCATCCTGATCCGCACCGAGTCCATGCGCGGCGCCGCCGAGGAGGCGCCCGGCGCCTACAAGGACGTGCATCGGGTCGCGGAAGCGACGGAAGGCGCGGGACTGGCGCGGCGGGTCGCGTTCCTGCGCCCGAAGATCTGCGTCAAGGGTTGAGCGCGGCGCCGGATCGGGCGCGCCGCCGATGGCGCCGCGCGCGCGGGAAGGGCATGCGTGGCGCGTCGCGCTTTGCTAGCATTTGCACTCTTTACGCATCGCCAGCCGTCCATGCTCGAGACCAATCCGATCACCCAGCGCATCGCGGACCTCGCCGGCCGCGTCCACGCGCTTAGGGGGTATCTTTGACTACGAGGCCAAGCGTGAGCGCCTCGAGGAAGTCACCCGCGAACTGGAAAGCCCCAACGTCTGGGACGACCCGCAGCGCGCCCAGGAGCTGGGCCGCGAGCGCGCCCGTCTGGAAAACGTCGTCACCGGCCTGGCGCAACTGAGCAGCGGCCTGGCCGATGCCGGCGAGCTGCTGGAGCTGGCCGCGGCCGACGGCGACGAGGGATCGGTGAAGGCGGTCGCGGCCGACGTCGAGACGCTGGCCGCGCGCGTCGAGAAGCTGGAATTCCAGCGCATGTTCTCCGGCAAGATGGACGCCGCCAACGCGTTCGTCGACATCCAGGCCGGCGCCGGCGGCACCGAGGCGCAGGACTGGGCCGAGATGCTGCTGCGCATGTACCTGCGCTGGTGCGAGCACAAGGGCTGGAAGACCGAACTGCTGGAAGTGAGCGCGGGCGACGTCGCCGGCATCAAGAGCGCCACCTTCCGCGTCGAGGGCGACTACGCCTACGGCTGGCTGAAGACCGAGATCGGCGTGCACCGGCTGGTGCGCAAGTCGCCGTTCGATTCCGACAACCGCCGGCACACCTCGTTCTCCTCGGTGTTCGTCAGCCCCGAGGTGGAGGACGACTTCGACATCGAGATCAATCCGGCCGACCTCAAGACCGACGTGTATCGCTCCTCCGGCGCCGGCGGCCAGCACGTCAACAAGACCGAGTCGGCGGTGCGCATCACGCACGTGCCCAGCGGCGTGGTGGTGGCCTGCCAGACCGAGCGCAGCCAGCACGCCAACCGCGACCGCGCGATGAAGATGCTGCGCGCCAAGCTGTACGAGATCGAGGTGCAGAAGCGCAACGCCGAGAAGGACGCGCTGGAAGCGACCAAGTCCGACATCGGCTGGGGCAGCCAGATCCGCAACTACGTGCTCGACCAGGCGCGCATCAAGGATCTGCGCACCGGCATCGAGCGCAGCGATACGCAGAAGGTGCTGGACGGCGATCTCGACGAGTTCATCGAGGGCAGCCTGAAGGCCGGCCTCGAGGCCGGCGCCAAGCGCGCCGACGCATAACGCTCCGCCGCCATACCGCCCGATCGCATCCCCCAACCAGCGCGAACGCCATGACCGAACCCGACGCAGCCCAGCCGACCCTCGACGAAAACAAGCTGATCGCCGAGCGCCGCGAGAAGCTGAAGGCGCTGCGCGGGCAGGGCATCGCGTTCCCCAACGACTTCGCGGTCGATGCCTTCGCCGGCGACCTGCAGGCCGAGTACGCCGACGCGGAGCGCTGGAGCGCCGAGGCGCTGGCGGCATCCGGGCGGCGCGTGCGCCTCGGCGGACGCATTCTGGCCAAGCGCATCATGGGCAAGGCCAGCTTCGTGCAGGTGCAGGACTTGACCGGCCGCATCCAGCTGTTCCTGCAGCAGACGGCGCTGGGCGAGGCCTACGAGGCGTTCAAGGGCTGGGACGTCGGCGACATCGTCGGCGCGGAAGGCGTGCTGATGCGCACGCGCACCGGCGAGCTGTCGGTCAAGGTCGAGGCGCTGCGGCTGCTGACCAAGAGCCTGCGCCCGCTGCCCGACAAGTGGCACGGCCTCGCCGACGTCGAGCAGCGCTATCGCCAGCGCTACGTCGACCTGATCGTGACGCCCGAATCGCGCCGCGTGTTCGAGCTGCGTTCGCGCGCGATCGGCTTCATGCGCAAGTGGCTGGAAGCCGCGCCGCGGCGCTTCATGGAGGTGGAAACCCCCATGATGCACGTGATCCCCGGCGGCGCCACCGCGCGGCCGTTCGTCACCCACCACAACGCGCTGGACATCGACCTGTACCTGCGCGTGGCGCCGGAGCTGTACCTGAAGCGCCTGGTGGTCGGCGGCTTCGAGCGCGTCTACGAGATCAACCGCAACTTCCGCAACGAGGGCGTGTCGACCCGGCACAACCCCGAATTCACCATGCTCGAGCTGTACCAGGCCTACGCCACCTACGTCGGCATCATGGACCTCACCGAGGCGATGATCCGCGAGACCGCGCAGGCCACGCTGGGCCGCACCGCCCTGACCTGGGAGGGCCGCGACATCGACGTCGGCCCGCCGTTCCGCCGCTGGGCACTGGCCGAGGCGGTGCGGCACCACAACCCGGAAATCCGCAGCGAGGAGCTGCGCGACGTCGCCGCGCTGCGGCGCCACTGCGAGCGCCTGAAGATCCCGTTCAAGCCGGGCTACGGCTGGGGCAAGCTGCTGCTGGAAATCTTCGAGAAGACCGTCGAGCACACGCTGGTGCAGCCGACCTTCATCACCCAGTATCCGACCGAGGTGTCGCCGCTGGCGCGCGCCAGCGACCGCGACGCGGAAGTCACCGACCGCTTCGAGCTGTTCATCGGCGGCAAGGAGATCGCCAACGGCTTCTCCGAGCTGAACGATCCCGAGGACCAGGAAGCGCGCTTCCGCGCGCAGGTCGCGGCCAAGGACGCCGGCGACGACGAGGCCATGCACTTCGACGCCGACTACATCCGCGCGCTGGAAGTCGGCCTGCCGCCGACCGGCGGCCTCGGCGTCGGCATCGACCGGCTGGTGATGCTGCTGGCCGACGTGCCCTCGATCCGCGACGTGCTGCTGTTCCCGTACATGCGCCCGGAGGCCTGAACGATGTGGTACGCGATCTACGGCCTCGACGTCGCCGATTCGCTGGAGCGACGCAAGTCGGTGCGTCCGGCGCACCTCGAGCGCCTGCACGCGCTGCGCGACCAGGGGCGGCTGATGCTGGCCGGGCCGTTTCCTGCGATCGACGCCGAGGATGCCGGCCCGGCCGGCTTCAGCGGCAGCCTGATCGTCGCCGAGTTCGAGGATCTGGCCGCGGCGCGGGCCTGGGCGGACGCCGATCCCTACGTCGCCGCGGGCGTGTATCGCCAGGTCGACGTGCGGCCGTTCCGCAAGGTGTTGCCGTGAGCGGCGACCGCGCCGCGCTGATCCGCGAGCGCGTCGAGGCGGCGCTGGCGCCGCTGGCGCTGGAGGTGATCGACGAGGGACACCTGCACATCGGCCACGCCGGCGAAGGGCAGGGCCACTTCCGCGTGCGCGTGACCAGCGAGGCGTTCGCCGGCAAGACGCCGATCCAGCGGCACCGCCTGGTCTACGCGGCGGTTGGCGATCTGATCCCGGCGCGGCTGCACGCGCTCGCCATCGAGGCGCACGCGCCGGGCGAGCGCTGAGCGCACGGCGCGTCGCGCGCCATGCGCATGATAAGCTTTAAATATAAGCTGTAATATCTTGAATATAAATATATTTCACATCACTGATTGCGCCCGGCGACTGCCCTTGGCACAGTGGCGACTTCACGCCGCGGCGCGGGGGCCGCGGCGGCCCCGCGCCCCTCAAAGCCGATAGCGATGCGCCTGACCACGATCAAGCTGGCTGGATTCAAGTCCTTCGTCGATCCGACCTCGCTGCACCTGCCGACCAACATGACCGGCGTCGTCGGTCCGAACGGCTGCGGCAAGTCCAACATCATCGACGCGATCCGCTGGGTGATGGGCGAGAGCGCGGCCAGCCGCCTGCGCGGCGACTCGCTGACCGACGTGATCTTCTCCGGTTCCAGCGCGCGCAAGCCGGTCGGCCAGGCTAGCGTCGAGCTGATCTTCGACAACGCCGACGGCACCATCCAGGGCGAGTACGCCGGCTACGCGGAGATCTCGGTCAAGCGCATCGTCAGCCGCGACGGCCAATCGGCCTACTTCCTCAACGGCGGCCGCTGCCGCCGACGCGACATCACCGACCTGTTCCTCGGCACCGGCCTGGGGCCCCGCAGCTACTCGATCATCGAACAGGGCATGATCAGCCAGATCATCGAGGCGCATCCGGAGGAGCTGCGCACCCACCTCGAGGAAGCTGCCGGCATCTCCAAGTACAAGGAGCGTCGCAAGGAAACCGAGAGCCGCATCAAGGCGACCCGCGAGAACCTCGACCGCGTGCGCGACGTGCGCGACGAGGTCGAGAAACAGCTCGACCACCTGAACCGGCAGGCGCGCGCCGCCGAGCGCTGGAAGGCGCTGAAGGAAGAGCAGACCCGGCGCGAAGCCGAGCTGCGCGCGCTGAACTACCGCAGCATCGCGCGCGCGCTGGACGAGCAGGGCGGCGGCTTGCGCCAGGCCGAGATCGAGATCGAGAAGCAGCTCGCCGAGCAGCGCCAGATCGAGGCGCAGATCGAAACCGGCCGCGAGCGCCATCAGGCCGCCGGCGAGCACCTCAACGCGGTGCAGGCCGAGGTCTACAAGGTCGGCGCCGAGGTCGCGCGCGTCGAACAGCAGATCCGCCATACCCGCGAGCTGGCCGAGCGCCTGGAGCGCTCGCGCGAGGAAACCGAACGCGCCTGGGACGAGCTGGGCGAGCACATCGCCGGCGACCGCAGCCAGGTCGAAACGCTGCGCCAGGCGCTGGCCGAAGGCGAACCGCGCCTCGAAGCGCTGAAGGAGGCCGGGCAGCAAACCACCGACGCGCTGCGCGCCGCCGAGGCCGGCCTCGCCGACTGGCAGCCGCGCTGGGACGCGCACACGCGCGCCGCCTCGGAAGCCGCGCAGGCGGCGGAGGTCGAGCGCACCCGTCTCGATTACCTTGATCGCCAGGGGCTCGACCTCGCCAAGCGCCGCGAAGCGCTGGAGGCCGAGCAGAAGGCCGCCGACGTCGGCGCACTGGACGCCGCGGCGGAAAGCATGGGCGCCGAGCACGAGGCGCAGCGCGAGCGCGTCGAGACGCTCGGCGGCCTGCTCGACGAGCGCAAGGCCGCGCATGAGCGCGTACTCGACGACGAGCGCCAGGCGCAGTCTGCGCTGAACGAAACCCGCCAGCAGTTGCAGGCTGCGCGCGGCCGGCTCGCTTCGCTGGAGGCGCTGCAGCACGCCGCGCTGGGCCAGGAGCAGGGCGCGGCCAGCGCCTGGCTGGCGCAGCTCGGGCTGGACAAGGAGCGCCGCCTCGGCGAGGCGCTGGAGGTGGACGCCGGCTGGGAGCGCGCGGTCGAAACCTGCCTGTCCGGATTGCTGGAGGCGGTGCTGGTCGATGATCCGCACGCGCTGAGCGGCGAACTGCAGGGCGCCGGCGAGGCCGACGTCGCACTGTTCGCCGCGGGGGCGCCGAGCGCGGCGCCGGTTGCCGGCAGCCTCGCCGAGCGCGTGCGCGGTCCCGCCGCCGTGCTCGGCCTGCTCGGCCAGGTGCGCGCGGCGGAATCGCTGCAGCAGGCGCGCGCGATCGCGTCGACGCTGCCGGCGCAGCAGTCGGTGATCACCCGCGACGGCGAGTGGCTGGGGCCCGGCTACGCGCGCGTGCTGCGGGCCGCCGGCAAGCAGGTCGGCGTGCTCGCCCGCGAGCGCGAGATCCACGTGCTGACCGCGCAAACCGAAACGCTGGACGCGCGCGCCGCCGAGCTGGGCGAGCGCCTGGAGACGCTGCGCACCGACAAGTTCGAGAGCGAGCGTGCCCGCGACGACACCCAGCGCGAGCTGTACCAGGCGCACCGGCGCATGTCCGAGCTGGCCGGCCAGTTGCAGGGCCATCGCGGCAAGATCGAAACCGCGCGTGCGCGCATGCAGAAGGTCGGCGCCGAGCTTGCCGAGCTTGTCGCGCGCAGCGCCGAGATCGAGGGCCAGGCGCGCGAGGCGCGCGCGCGGCTGGAGACGGCGGTGGCGCGCATGGGCGCGATGGAAGAGCAGCGCCGCGCGCTGGAGGCCGAGCGCCGCGGCTTGCTGGAAGCGCGCGAGGAAGCGCGCATGAACGCGCGCGAGGCCGACGAGCAGGCGCACCAGCACGCGCTCGCCATGGAGTCGAAGCGCACCGCGCTGGCCGCGCTGGAGCAGTCGCTGGGGCGCATGCACGCGCAGTTGGCGCAGCTCGAAGCGCGCCGGGCGGAGATCGCCGCCCAGCTCGCCACCGGCCACGATCCGCTCGCCGAGCTGGAAGCGGAACGCCAGACCTATCTCGACCAGCGCCTGCTGGTGGACCGGCAACTGGTCGAGGCGCGCAAGGCGCTGGAGGACTGCGACGGCGAGTTCCGCCGCTACGAGCAGGAGCGCCAGCGCGTCGAGCACCGCCTCGGCGAGTTGCGCGAGGCACTGTCGGAGAAGCGCCTGGCCGAGCAGGAACTGCGCCTGCGCGCGCAGCAGCTCGCCGAGGCGATCGCGGCCGCGGGCCTGGAATTGCAGCCGTTGCTGGCCGAACTGGACGAGGCGGCCGAACCAGCGCACTGGCAGCAGCAGCTCGCCGACCTCGAACAGAAGATCCGCCGCCTGGAGCCGGTCAACCTCGCCGCGATCCAGGAATACGAGGAGCAGTCGCAGCGCAAGACCTACCTCGACGCGCAGTTGGCCGACCTCACCACCGCGCTGGAAACGCTGGAGAACGCGATCAAGAAGATCGACCGCGAGACCCGCCAGCGCTTCAAGGAAACCTTCGACCGTGTCAACGCCGGCATGCAGGAGCTGTTCCCGCGCCTGTTCGGCGGCGGCCACGCCTACCTCGAGCTGACCGGCGAGGACCTGCTCGACACCGGCGTGGCGATCATGGCGCGCCCGCCCGGCAAGCGCGTCAGCAACATCTCGCTGCTGTCCGGTGGCGAGAAGGCGCTGACCGCGGTGGCGCTGGTGTTCGCGATCTTCCGCCTGAATCCCGCGCCGTTCTGCCTGCTGGACGAGGTCGATGCGCCGCTGGACGAGGCCAACGTCGGCCGCTTCTCGAGCATGGTCAACGAAATGAGCGAGCGCGTGCAGTTCATCTTCGTCAGCCACAACAAGGCGACGATGGAGGCCGCGCACCAGTTGTGCGGCGTGACCATGCGCGAGCCGGGCGTTTCGCGCCTGGTGCAGGTGGATCTGGCCGAAGCCGCTAAACTGGCCGGCGTCGCCTGATCCGGAGGAGCGCATGGGACAGCGGGCATTGGACCCCACCACGCTGCGCATCATCATCGCTGCCGTCGGCGCGATCGTGCTGGCGCTGATCTATGTTTTCGGCCAGCCGAAGAAGCCGGGGCAGGGGCGGCGCACGCTGTTCCGCCGCGGCGCCGACGAGCGCATCGAGCCGACCCTCGGCGAGGCCGCGCCGCCGCTGGACGACGTCGCGGAGCCGCGGCAGGGCGAACTGGACGTCGGCGCGTCGTTCGGCGCCCTCGACGAGCCGCCGCCGGCTGCCGAAAGCCCGGCGCGCGCGCGCGCCGCGGCGCAGCCGTTGCCCGGCCGCCGTCCCTACGACAAGCCGGTCGAGCGCATCGTCAGCTTGTTCGTGGCGGCGCGCCCGGAGCGCCCGTTCCGCGGCCCCGACCTGGTGGTGGCGGCGGAGAAGGCGGGGCTGGAATTCGGCGACCTGGGCATCTTCCACCGCCTGCTGGACGGCAAGCCGGAGCTGGGGCCGATCTTCAGCGTCGCCAACATGATCAAGCCCGGCAAGTTCGACATGCGCAACATCGACCGGCTGGAAACGCCCGGGATCAGCTTCTTCATGACCCTGCCCGGGCCGCTGCCGGCGCTGGACGCCTGGGACGCCATGCTGCCGACCGCGCAACGCCTCGCCGAGCTGCTCGACGGCATGGTGCTGGACGAGGAGCGCAGCACGCTGGGGCGCCAGCGCATCGCCCATATCCGCGACGAGTTGCGCGCCTGGGACCGCCGCCACGAAGGCGACGAGATCAAGTTCGGGCGCTGAGCGCCGCACCGCTGGTGTGGCTGCTCTAGCCGGCGCCGCCAGCATGGCGACGCGCCGGGCCCCGCGCACGGCGCAGTGCCGCCGGGAGGGCGATACCGCATGACCACGGATTCACGCGAACGCCGCGCGCAGGCACCGTCGCCGACGGCCGAGCAGGTGCGCAATCTCTGGCTGGCGGGGCTGGGCGCGGCCGCCGCGATCGGGCGCCGCGGGCGCGCGCTGTTCGCCGCGCTGGTCGCCGAAGGCCGCGCCGTGCAGGCGCGCGCCCGCGCGCGGCGCGACGGCGATCGCTGAACGCAGCCGCAGCCGCTACAATCGCGCCTTCCGCATGGTGGAATCCGGCGCATGTACCTGCCACGTCACTTTCGCGAAGAGCGCGTCGAAGTGCTGCGCGACGCGATGCGCGCGATCGCCTTCGCGTCGTTGGTCACGCACGGGCCGGATGGCCTGATCGCCACGCACCTGCCGCTGGTGTTCGACGCGGAGCCGGGACCGCACGGCACGCTGTACGGCCACGTCGCGCGCGCCAACCCGCACTGGCGCGCTTTCTCGGCCGATGCGCAGTCGCTGGCGATGTTCGTCGGGCCGCACGCCTACGTGTCGCCCAACTGGTATCCGGGCAAGCACGCCACCGGCGAGGACGTGCCGACCTGGAACTACATCGCGGTGCACGCCCATGGCCCGCTGCGCATCGTCGAGGAGCCCGCGCGCGTGCTCGACATCCTGACCCGCCTCACCGATCGCCAGGAAGCGCAGCGCGACCCGCGCTGGCGCGTCGGCGACGCGCCGGCGGCGTACGTCGAGCAGCAACTGCGCGGCATCGTCGGCTTCGAGATGCCGATCGCGCGGCTGGAAGGCAAGTGGAAGCTCAGCCAGAACCGCAACGCAGCCGATTTCGAGGGCGCCCGCGCCGGACTGGCGGCATCGGAGATCGAGCGCGAGCGCGAGGTGGCGGCCGCAATGGCGGCCGCGGACCCGCGCCGGCATCAGCCGCGATAGGCGCTGGCCAGGCGGTTGAGGTGCACGCGTTCGGCGTCGCGCAGGAACGGCGCCAGCAGCAGCATCACCTGGTAGATGCCGCGCCCCAGTTCCTGCGGCGCTTCGTGGCTGGAACCGCGCCGGACCGCGTCGTAGTCCAGCCAGAACGTGGCGATCAGCAGGATATTCTCGACCAGCGCCTCGACCTCGTCGGCGCTGGCGCGCATCACTCCGGTGCCCACCAGCCCGTGCATCACCCGCCGCGCCGATTCGCCGGAGCGCTCGAGCACGCGCACGAAGCGCAGGCGCAGCTTGCGGCTGCGCGCGAGGATGTCGACCAGATCGCGGTACAGGAAGCGGTAGTCCCACATGCACTCGAACACCAGGTGCAGTTGCAGCCACACGTCCTCGAGGTCGGGCAGGCGTTCCTGCGGCGCCTGCAGCGCGTCGTCCATGCGCTGTTCGTAGCGGGCGAACAGCTGCTCGACGATGTCGTCCTTGTTGCGGAAGTGGTAGTACAGGTTGCCGGGGCTGATGCCCAGCTCGTCGGCGATGTGGTTGGTGGTGACGTTCGGTTCGCCCTGGGCGTTGAACATCCCCAGGCTGGTTTCGAGGATGCGCTCGCGCGTGCGCCGCGCCATCGCCGCAGGCTCAGGCGCCGAGCTTGCGCACCAGCTCGATGTACTTCTTCATCGCCTCGTCCGCACCCATGCCCTTGAGCTTGGCCCAGGCCTCGTACTTGGCGGTGCCGACGAAATCGAAGAAGCCCGGCTTGGGACCGGTGACGTCGCCTTCCGAACCCTGCTTGTACAACGCATACAGCTTCAGCAACGTGTCGTTGTCCGGGCGCTCGCTGAGCTTCTTGACGTCCTCGGCGGCTTGTTCGAACTGTGCGTTCAGATCGGCCATGGCAGTGCGTTCCCTCCCCCGTAACGGACGAGCTTTTATCACGCGACCCTGGAGCGGTCAACGCGATGGCGCGTGCGTGTGGCCGGCGAGCTGGCGCTTGGCCGCGCAACGTGCGCGCGACTATGCTTGAAACGGGAGCGCGGCATGCTCGCCGCGAAAGCGAGGGTTTGCGCATGAGTTATTTCGTCACCGGGGCGACCGGTTTCGTCGGCCGGCATCTGGTCGAGCGCCTGCTGGCGCGCAAGGGCACCGTCTACTGCCTGGTGCGCAAGGGTTCGGAAGGCAAGTTCGAGGCGTTGCGCGAGCGCCTCGGCGCGCCGAAGGATCGCCTGGTCGCGGTGCGCGGCGATCTCGCCAAGCCGCGCCTCGGCGTGGCGCCCGCGCAGCTCGCCGCGCTGAAGGGCAGGCTGAAGCACTTCTTCCACCTGGCCGCGCTGTACGACCTCACCGCCGACGCCGACGCGCAGCGCAGCGCCAACGTCGACGGCACCCGCCACGCGCTCGAGTTTGCCGAGGCGGTCGGCGCCGGCTGCGTGCACTTCACCAGCTCGATCGTGGCCGCCGGCCTGTATCCGGGCGTGTTCCGCGAGGACATGTTCGACGAGGCCGAAGACCTCGATGCCAATCCGTATTTCCGCACCAAGCACGACGCCGAGCGGATCGTGCGCGAGGAATGCAAGCGTCCGTTCCGCATCTATCGCCCGGGCGTGGTGATCGGCCATTCGCAGACCGGCGAAATCGACAAGATCGACGGGCCTTATTACTTCTTCCGCCTGATCAAGAAGATGCGGCAGACGCTGCCGCCGTGGGTACCGGCCATCGGCCTCGAAGGCGGACGCATCAACCTGGTGCCGGTCGACTGGGTGGTCGCGGCGATGGACCATATCGCGCACAAGCCGGGGCTGGACGGCCAGTGCTTCCACCTCACCGATCCTGCGCCGCGGCGCATCGGCGAGGTGCTGAACGTATTCGCGCGCGCCGGGCACGCGCCGGAGATGGCGATGCGCCTCGACGCGCGCATGTTCGCCTTCGTCCCCGGCGCGTTGCGCCAGGCGCTGGCCAGTCTGCCGCCGGTCAGGCGCTTCGTCGGCGTGCTGCTGCGCGACTTCGGCATACCGCTGGAGGTGCTGAAGTTCATCAACTATCCGACCCGCTTCGACTGCCGCGAGACCGAGCGCGCGCTGAAGGGCACGAAGATCGCGCTGCCCGATCTCGAGGACTACGCCTGGCGCCTGTGGGACTACTGGGAGCGCCATCTCGATCCGGACCTGTTCGTCGACCATTCGCTGTCGGGCAAGGTCAAGGGCAAGGTGGTGGTGATCACCGGCGGTTCGTCCGGCATCGGCCGGGCGGCGGCGCTGAAGATCGCCACGGCCGGCGCCAAGGTGGTGATCTGCGCGCGCGGCGAGGAGGAACTGGACGCCACGCGCAAGGAGATCGAGGCCGTCGGCGGCGTCTGCCACACCTACAAGGCCGATCTTGCCGACGTCGCCTCCTGCGACGCGTTCGTGCAGCAGGTGCTGGCCGATCACGGCCACGTCGACATCCTTGTCAACAACGCCGGCCGCTCGATCCGCCGCGCGATCGCCTCCAGCTACGACCGCTTCCACGACTTCGAACGCACCATGCAGCTGAACTACTTCGGCGCGCTGCGGCTGGTGCTGGGTTTCCTGCCGAAAATGGCCGAGCGGCACAAGGGCCACATCATCAACATCTCCTCGATCGGCGTGCTGACCAACTCGCCGCGGTTCTCCGCCTACGTGGCCTCGAAAGCGGCGCTGGACGCGTTCTCGCGCTGCGCGCAGGCGGAGTTCTCCGACCAGGGCGTCAGCTTCACCACCATCAACATGCCGCTGGTGAAGACGCCGATGATCGCGCCGACCAAGATGTACGAGTCGGTGCCGACGCTGTCGCCGGAGGAAGCCGCCGACCTGATCGTCGAGGCGATCATCGAGCGCCCGGTGCGCATCGCCACGCGGCTCGGCACCTTCGCGCAGATCGTCTACGCGCTGGCGCCGCGTGCCTACGAGATCATCATGAACACCGCGTTCCGGCTGTTCCCGGATTCGGCCGCGGCCAAGGGCATCAAGGGCATGCGCGAGGCGGCGCAGCAGCCGACCAGCGAGCAGATCGCGTTCGCCGCGCTGCTGCGCGGCGTGCACTGGTAGAAAACCCGGCGTTCACGCGCCGCCGGCAGCGGCGTCGCGTGCCGTGTTTTCCGGCGTCCGCGGACGGCGAGCGACGGCACGCGGGTGGCGGCCGGCCGCGGCAAGGTCGCGCGGCAGAACGGCGAACGCCCGGCACGGCCGGGCGTTCGTCCCGCCGCAGAAAAGGCCCGTCGGCCGTTGGCAGGGGGAGGGATCCTGCCGCGGGTTGGCCGACGGGCCGACAAGCGTCTGTTTCGCGTCGGCTCAGGCGCTCTTGCGAGCGCGCTTTGCCGGCACCCGGGTCGTGCGCTTCGCAGTCGGACGCTCGCCGCCATTGAGCTTGCGAACCTCGCGAGCGAGTTCCTCGACGCGCGCGGTCAGCGTTTCGAGATCGCGGCGCCCGGGCACGCCGAGCTGGCCGAGCGCGCGCGAGACGCGGGCTTCGAACACTTTCTCCAGGCGATCCCAGGTATCGGCGGCGCGCTTCCTCGCCTCGCCGACCGTCGACTCGACCGCGCCGCGCGCTTCGCTGACGCGGGCATCGGTGAACTTGCGGGTCTTGTGTTCGAGCTGCGCGCCTTCCTTGACCAGCGCCTCGAACAGCTTGCTGCCTTCGGCCTGCGCCTTGGAGAACGCGCCGAGGCCGGCCAGCCAGATCTGCTGCGCGGATTCCATGATGCCCTTGCCCAACTGCTGGGCGGTCGCCGTTCCGGCGCGGGCCTTGCTCTTGAACTGCGGCTTGGTCGCCATGGTGCTGCCCTCGGTGGTGTGTGGTGTAGGGGGCAATCTAGGCGGGTTGTCTAGAGCGTTCACACTAGCGGAGACGAGGATTTCCGCCTCGCGCCGCGGCCGGCCCGGCATCCGCGCGGGCCGGTTGCCCGCCCGGCATCACGGCGCCAGCTCGGCAGCGCGGCGCAGCGGGAAGCGCGGCCCCCAGTCGCCCGTCACGCCGGGCAGGGCGGCGAGACGCTTCAGTTCGGCGAGGTATTCGGCGCGCGGCATCTCGATCGCGCCCATGCGCAGCAGGTGCGGGTTGGTGACCTGCGCATCCAGCAGCGGGAAGCCCCAGCCGTGCAGCGCGCGGCCGAGCGCCAGCAGCGCGACCTTGGAGCCGTTCTCGGCACGGCTGAACATCGACTCGCCGCAGAACATGCGGCCGAGCGCGACGCCGTAGATGCCGCCGACCAGCGCTTCGCCGTCCCACACCTCCACCGAGTGCGCGTGGCCGAGCGCATGCAGGCGCACGTAGGCCGCGTGCATGGCGCGGGTGATCCAGGTGCCGGACTGGCGGGCGCGCGGCGCGCCGCAGGCGCTGACCACCGCACCGAATGCCGCGTCGGCGCTGATCGTCCAGCGCGAGCCGCGCAGCGTGCGGGCGAGGCGGCGCGACAGGTGCATGCGATCGGTGCGGAACACGCAGCGCGGGTCCGGCGACCACCACAGGATCGGCTCGCCTTCGCCGTACCACGGGAAGATGCCGCGCGCGTAGGCGTGCAGCAGGCGCTGCGGCGACAGATCGCCGCCGGCGGCGAGCAGGCCGTTCGGCTCGGCGAATGCATGCTGCGGATCGGGAAACGCATCCGGGCGGCGCGGATCGAGGATCGGCAGGCGGTTCATCGCTGCGCGTACGGGTCGT